>JAAZJW010000251.1 GCA_012800145.1 Clostridiales bacterium
CATTACTATTTACACATTGTCAAAACCAGTGTTTCCATAACCAATTTTTCATTCATCATTCCGGATTTGATCTTTATATCGGCGTCCAGAAACAAATTCAAAAGTTCCCTTAATCGCTCTATTGTGAATTTTTTGCTTTGCGATGCACATTTCGAGGCTACATAAGGATGTATTGTTAGTTTGGAAGCTATTTCCTTATTGGAGTATCCCTTTTCAATCAACAGTTTCGATGAGAGTATATTTTTCGTTTGGTTACCCAGCACAGCTAACACCCTTAAAATAGGTTCACCATCATCCAACAGATAATTCAGTCTTTTAATGGATTCGGAAGGGTTATGTTTTTCAATGGAATCAAGAAGATTAAATATATCATTATGGAAACTTAAACCCATCACTCTGTCTATATGTTCCTTTTTTAAATCTGTTTCCTCACCCATAAATGATACTAATTTTTTTATTTCATTTTCCACATCCAAGAGGTTTTGTGAAGACCGTTTCCCCAGATAATCCAAATTGCTTTTAAACAGCACCAGTTCCCCGGCACCTATAGATTTGCCCGAACATTTGAATATCCACTTTATCCACTTGTTAAATTCTCCTTCACTCAATTTTGTGAATTCCGCCACGCAGCCATATTTTTTAATCTGTTTGACAATTTTCCTTCTACCGTCTACCGAGGGATTCCCGTAAAAAACAACAACTGTACTTTCGGGAATTTTAGCAATATAATTTACAAACCGTTCCTCATCTTCAGGCATTTTGGCAGTATATTCCACAGGCTGTTCTTCCTCTTCCGGAGATAAACCCGGTTTCTTCTTGAAAATGTCCAGTCCATTTAAATATATCAGCTTCTTTTCAGCCATGAAAGGCAAAGTTTCGCAAGCATCAATTATCTTTTCATAGCTCACTTCCCTATCCCCAATAGATATAAAATTGAACTGTTCAAAATCCGGGTTAATCAATTTCGCTTTTAGTCTTTTTAAAACATCTTCAATTAAATAGGTTTCTTCACCATAAAATAAATATACATTGTCGATCTCGTTTTTTCTAATACTGTTTATTATCCTTTTATAATTCATATATCTTCACTGGCCTTTCTTCTTTTAAACAATCCTCTTTACATAATAAAAAATAAACAATTCCCAGTATAGTATAATAACTAAATATGTGTACAGGCCCTATCCCTTTGACCTCAAGATTCCCATATGGTATCACGGCACATTTTGTTGTAATCCAATTTATGTAGTTCAAGAGGTTATTGGTTATTCGGTTTATAAAGAAACCCAACCTGAAGGATATAGTCCCAACTACAACACTAACAAACATTATTGATAACATAGGAGATATTATGGGAACAATCAAGAGATTCGTTACCAATGAGATCAGTGAAATCTGATTAAAATGATATGCCATAATAGGGAATGTCCCTATTTGGGCTGCCAGTGTAATAGACACAAGGGGTGATAGCGGGCCCATGATTTTATTCAGTTTCTCATTTAAGATAGGGTTCAGTAATAAAATGCTCAAGGTGGCCATAAATGATAATTGAAATGAGACAGAAAAAATAATCATAGGTCGATAAACTAACAATATAAATCCGATAAAAAATAATGCATTTATACTATCATACCTTTTTTGCAGAAAATAGGCAGCTACATATAACAAATACATGGCTCCGGCCCTTACTATAGATATAGGAAAATAGACCATGTACCCATAGAATATCAAAGTAGCCGTAACGAGGTAAAGTCTCCTATTTTTACCGATATCCATTAACCTTAAAAATCTATCTGCTACCAGTGCTACCAATCCGACATGCAGCCCTGAAACTGCCATTATATGCGCAGTTCCGGTTCTAGAAAATATATCGAGTTTTTCCCTTGATAAATAACCCTGATTCCCAAAAATGATACTCTTTAACACATTACTATTTTCAAAATCCAGTGTGCTGTCTAAAAAATCTTCTAAATAAATTTTGGCTTTATAACTCCTACCGAGCATATCTGCACAACCAAAATCTATATCAATTTTCTTTACATCCTTTATATTTACGTTCAATATATGGCCTAGCCCCTTACTTTTTAAAAATAGCTCATATCCATCTTCTGTGTCCCCTTCACAATTTCCTAGTAATTTCCTGACATTAGCATTCCTTATTTCAATTATATCTCCTACCGCAAAGGTATAGTTTTCTGCCGAAGATTGGTATATGTTAAGTTGTGATTTTTGGCTAATCCTAATGCCTCTACTATTTTCATCTGCAAATATGCAGATTATTTTCACCTCATATTCACTATAACCTTTTTTAGGGGATGCTTCTTTCAAAATTTTAGCTTTTATTATTGAACTGCGGGTAGACATCCCTAACAGTCTATCACCTGTCACACTTTGCCCATATAAATACACACCCAAAACCATAATAGCCAACATGAAAAAAGTATTGAATCCTTTCCCATACATTAAAAATGAAATTAAGACAAACAAAATAGAAAATATAACGTAATATATGGATATAGAATAACTGAACAGGTAAGAAATCATAATTCCAACAAAAAGAAAAATACACAGAGTAACAAAGGGCCTTTTCAACTCTATCCCTCCTATACCCATGTATTTTCTACATATATATATGATTTCCTTTGCATATTTTTATGTTAATCCATTATTTCTGTTGATTTTAATGTTAAATTTAATGGGTATTTCTTATCATTTCAATAGCATCATGAACAGGAGCATAATCGGGCATCAATCGTCTGGCTTTATATAAATGCCACCTGGATTTTTCTATGCACCCATATTCCAAATATATGAGGCCTAGTTGATACTGACCAAATCCACTGTCCGGAACCTGGTCTACCAACAGTTTAGTATAATTCAATGCAGTGTCAACATCCCCTAGATAATAGAAATAAATTTGTGACAAACTTAAAAGTGTGTAATTATCATCGGGCTTATATAATAATACCTTTTTATAGTATTTAACCGCTTTGCTATATTTCTCTTCCTCGAAATAGCAGGCACCTATGGAATTATATATCTCCCCATAAAAATTGAGCATATTGTCCCCACTTTTATTTTTTATACTCAACACGGTTTTATAACATTTGATTGCTTCTTTGTTGTTGTCCATCTCATAGTATAAATCTCCCATCAGCTTCCAAAACAACATGTTTTTATCGTCATTTTTTAGCGCCCGTTTTAAAAATATCAAAGCAGCATCATGATTGCCTATATTGCTGAGCG
>JAAZJW010000017.1 GCA_012800145.1 Clostridiales bacterium
GAATACCCCATGATGTGTTAAATATTATGTCAACCAGAATAGTGAATGAGGTAAAAGGAGTAAATAGGGTGGTATACGATATCACATCTAAACCGCCTGCCACCGTGGAGTGGGAGTAGTACCCGAAGGTTTCAAGCTCATGCAGGTCAAAAAATAGAGCTGGGAAGAGAATCCCATACGAACGGGGATTATCCCAGCTCTATTTAGCTTACAACAAACAGGGGGACGGTTCTTCTGTTTGACAATAGGGATTTTTCCGGGTTTCTTCAATCCAAAATAATTGTCAAACAGAAGAACCGTCCCCCTGTTTGAGAGAACCGTCCCCCTGTTTGACGGAGCAAAAAGTCACCAAAACCAACTCCGGCCTATTAAAAATCCGGAAGGGGAAAATACTGTTTCCCAAGCCCCTGCTCACGACCATTGATGTTTCCCCGTCACTATGTATCCCATCCGTATATTTTGGAAATAAGCCCTGTCCCGGTGCAAATATACCACCGTTAAAAGGAATTCTGATTTGTCCCCCATGGGCGTGTCCGCAAAAAACCAAATCTATGTTCATATCCTTATACAAATCAAAATATTCCGGTCTATGGGAAAGTAAAATATTGAAATCCGTGCTTGCGCGGTTAAATAGCCTTTCAAGGTTATTTTCAATATATCGGTTACTGTCATGTCGGAAATAGGGTTTTTTGTTCTGTTCTATTGCAGGATCGGCTATTCCCATTAATCCAATTTCACCCCCATTTTGTATTAGTGTTGTATAATAATTATCAATAATCTGAACATTCAGTTTTTTCAGTTCTTTTTTGAGTAAATCATATTCCTTGGATGATTGTTCATGATTTCCCGAAACAAAATATGTTGGCGCTATTTTAACTGCTTGCCGAACAAAATTTACTGCTGTATCGATTTTTGTATTTCTGCTATCTATCAAATCCCCGGTTATCACAATAATATCAGGCTCGGCTTCCTTAACCTTTTCTGTTAACCTTCCATGAAAATTTTTATTATGTAAATCGGAAATTTGTGCAATTTTATAGCCATGAAAACCCTCAGGCAACTCAGGATTTCTATAGATATAATTTGTTACACTCAGGGAATTGTTTTGATATATTAAAAATGTAACCATCCCTAGGGAAAACAACACAAATATTGTTTTGATCGTTCTAGAATTGATTTTCATAAAAAATCCCCCTCAACACAGGACAGCAGACTGTGTGAAAACCGCGGAGACAGAGCCTGTGGCCAGTCTTTTTTAGCCAAAGGTCCTGTCAGACTGCGCAATAACTGTCACTCTGATCAAAGCGAAGAATCTAATCGGCTAAAAATACGGATCCTTCACTTTGCGCAAGATGGCGAAAAGGCAAAAAGGCGCATTTTTGCGCAGTCTGCTGTCTCTGCGGTTTTCCATCCACATCAGGCCGGTATTGGTAATTTAGTTTTTAGGGTTGAAGAACTGTACTTAATGTTATTTTATTTCGAATTCATGATATCTGGTCCCCTGAAAGGTCAATTTTCCAACATCACCTTCTGCTAAAAGTCCATATTCCTTCCCGGAAACCCGAAATTCCATCCTGTCGCCACTTTCCACCTGAAATGTAACATAGTA
>JAAZJW010000252.1 GCA_012800145.1 Clostridiales bacterium
GATCCTTCGCTTCGCTCAGGATGACACTTTTCACACAGTCTGACGGTTCTTCTGTTTGACAATAGGAATTTTTCTGGATTTCTTCATTTCAAAATAATTGTCAAACAGAAGAACCGTCCCCCTGTTTGTCTTTGTTCTGCCCTGTTTGTTTTTTCCAGCTATATATTTCACGCCTTTTCAAATAATATTACTGAAATATGAAAATTATACAGGGAGGTAACTTTATGCCAAATCAAGCGAACATGCAGTCCGGACAAATGGATTCTAACAATCTCAAAGTACTGGAGGACCAGCTGAATTATGAGTCCTTGATGTCAAAAAAATTCAGCCACTATGCCAACTTTTGTACAGACACGGAGCTAAAAAATCTTTGTCAACAATCATCTCAAAAACATAAACAGCATTATAATGAACTGTTAAATTTTTTAAATTCCCATTAATAAGTATACCCAATATAACAAGGAGGTTTTCTCATGCCAATTAATAACCCGGGACTTAGTGAACAAGAAATGATGAATGACCTGCTGACTTCTGAAAAGCAAGTAGTATCTGCATACAACACAGGTCTAACCGAAACATCCTGTCCAAATTTGAGGCAACATTTGACAAAATGTTTAACTGATACACAGGAAATTCAATTCCAGGTATTCAATGCAATGAAACAGAGGGGCTGGTATCAGCTTAAACCTGCTTCAAGCCAAGACATACAAAGCGCAAAAACCAAATACAATCAAATAAAAAACAGTGGATTACAATAGTGGCCGGTGGACAGGGTTGTCCACCTTTATTTGACCAAAAACTAAAATACAAAAAATCGCGTAAATTTATATAACCAAACCTAAATATAAGAATAATTTTAATTAATTTAACAAATAACTATATTAAGCTATAAGCTGATTATAATTTTTGCAAAGGAGTGTTTTATATGTCCGAAGAAAGAAACGATAACAGAACTCAGCAGGCTGATAGCTGGGTAGGTCTGATACTGAGACTTATTTTATCCGCTATAGTAATAGCCATTGCAGCCTTTCTCACACCAGGTTTTTCAATCAATAGTATCTGGGCAGTTTTGTTAGCAGCCATAATCATTTCGGTAGTCGATTATCTGATTCAGAGAATGACAGATTTTCAGGCTTCACCTTTTGGTAGGGGCTTCTCCGGTTTTATTGTATCGGCAATTGTACTTTATGGAACCCAATTCTTGGTTCCTACAATGAGAGTCAGTGTATGGGGTGCGCTTATTGGAGCTCTTGTAATAGGCATAATCGATGTAATTATTCCTGGAAAGACGTTATAAAATATCTTTGAAGCCCTACATAAATAGACCAAGCGACTTTTTGCTGGTATTGTGGGTCATTCAATTTTTGCTCTTCTTGAGGGTTGGATAGGAAACCGCATTCAATTAAAACAGTCGGTATATCTAGCCCTTTTATTATGAAAATATCATCCTTCCCCTGGGGCTGCCTTTTGTTGTCGTTGCCCAGCACCCGAATTAACTCCTCCTGGATTATAGTGGCCAACTGTTTTGATTCTTCGTTATCTAACGAATAAAAGGTCTGGGCCCCATGATACCTGGACTGATAAAAACTGTTGACATGAATACTTACAAGAGCGTGGGGTTCATTTTTCTTTATAATATCCTTTCTTTTTGCCATATCAATGGTTTTCTTCCTTCTTCCACTACCGTCATCCTCATACAAACTTATATCCTTTTCCCTGATCATAATTACAATGGAACCGCTCTGCTCCAAATATTCGCGCAGATATAACGAAATGGCCAGGTTTATGTCTTTTTCATCCTTCCCACTGAATCCCGGCCTGCCCGGGTCATATCCCCCATGTCCGGGATCTATAACTATTACCTTTGTTGTAGTAGGGAGACTGCCGGTTTCCAGATGTTTATTGCAATACAATAACACAGTCAACAATAATATTAAAACCAAAATTATTGCTATTGAAACCCTGATGAGCCGATGTTTTTGTATAACAATTAACCTCAATTTTTAATTTCCTCCTTTACTGTTTTTCCTCATTTATTAATATATGTAACGCACAAGTTGGCCTACTACAAAAATAGGACATTTATTATATGATTTTCACGGGTTATGGGAATAATCAAACAAAACTGTTCTTCTGCAAATATTATTGTGTTCGAAATAATATTTTTACCATATAGGGGAACAATATTAAAAATAGTACGAGGAGGCCTTTAAATGAAAATTGATGAAGACAGAATAAGGGTATTAGACCAGATAAACAATTTAAAATTATGTAATAATAAGATAAGAGAAAATTTGAGCGCAATTCAATTGTTAATGGCAAGTAACGATTTTGGCCGTGTAAAGGATCACACAGTATCGGACGAGCTGGAAAATCTAATAGAACAGGTTGATTCACTGTCGGGTTCCATCGATTCTATAGAAGAAAAATTATCATAGGCAAACAAAATAGTTAATATTGAAAAAGTCGTAGGATATCTATACCATCCTGCGACTTTTTTAGTTCCCGAACCCTTTTAGTCCTTTTTTATTTTGATGCGTTTGTTTTTTTATTATTGTTTCAATGCAAAATAACCTGAGCATTTTTAGTCCCGCGGAAACAAAAGTAAAAAAATAAATATTATATAAGTATATAACAAAATATGACAAAATCTGCACCCCTTTGGTGTTATAATCTTTATAGCAAAAAAGATAGAGGAATAAAACAGGATTCCGAATGAAAAATACGAAGGCAGTCTCAATCTGTCATATATTTCCTCAAACAAAGAAAAAGGGGGTCCAATGGGACAAATGGTGATTATAATAGATGATAACGAGGACATAGCCAATATAACATGTGAGCTCCTCAACACAATGGGATATAATGCAACCTCCGCCCTGAGCGGGGAAGAAGGCATAGCCAAAGCAAAGGCACAAAAACCTGGGGTTATTTTATGTGATATAGGAATGCCGGGTATGAATGGTTACGATGTTGCCAAATATATCCGGCAAGATGATGAACTGAAGGATGTATACCTGATTGCTATCTCGGGATACTCGGGCCCAAGGGACATAAAACTTTCAATAGAGGCCGGGTTCGATAAACACCTTATCAAACCCCTAAATTTAGATACCCTAAAAATGATTCTCGACGGGATCTTTGTTTCCCCATAAATAACTTTACAAACAAATATATTTCGGGAGGTAGCAACAAATATGTGTTTAGACAGTAACCTCAGCGCTGATAGGGACAAAAATTCATTGTTAATCGAATTTTTTGAAATAAATAGGGATACTTTTTTAATCGTTGATAAGGATATGAAAATTATCTATATTAACCCTCGGATCGAAAGACTTTCAAACGTAGAAAAAGAAAAGGTAATCGGAAAAGTATTCTGGAACGTATTCCCACTAAGTAAGGAACCCTTAAGCTTTAAGAAATACCAGGCGGCCCTGGACACTAAAATACCCCAGCACTGGGAAAGGTTTTCCAAATTCACAAATAGTTGGGCTGAAATAAGTGCATATCCCCTTGAAACCGGTGGGCTTATAATTATTGGGAGGGACATAACGGAAAAAAAACAAATGGAACTGGAGCTAAAGGAAAACAGTCGATTGGAGTTAATAGAAAGGGAAAAAGAATATCTTGAAATTCTCGACAGTTCCTTTTTAGGTTCATTTATAATAGATTTTGAAGAAAAGAAATGCCATATTTCTGAAACATGGAAAAAGAGACTTGGGCTGGAGGATTTGAGCAATGAAGAAATATTTGCCATATCCCCACAGATATTTCGCTCAGGATCCACAAACCAAACAGAAATATCAAGTATGGATTTAATCGACGAAAAAACACCTAAGTACAGCGCCGAATATAAAGTTAAAACAGTGGATTCAGGCCACATATGGGTTTTGGGACAGGCAAAAATCATTCATAACGAAAAAGGCAAACCGGCAAAAGCCTACGGCACACATATTGATATTACACACAGAAAACTTTTTGAAAATGCATTGCGAAGAAGTGAAAGAAGGTCTCATAGGCTGGCAAAAAGTCTTCACAAGGAAAATATTTATAAAAATAATTTTATCTCAACACTCTCACACGAGCTTCGGAACCCACTGGCTGCAATATCAATGGGCCTCTCCTTAATGGAACATACATCCCCCGGAAGCGAACAGGATATGTATGCAAGGGAGGTTATAGAACGCCAGACATTCCAATTAAAAAGATTGGTCGATGATATTCTAGACGTTACCAAATCAAAAACAAACAAGTTCAAATTGGTGAAAAAAACTGTTGAAATAAACAAAATTATTAAAGAAACCTTGGACGAGTTCAAGGCTCTATTCGATGCAAAAGAAATAATCCTGAAAGAAGAATGTTGTGTTGAGTCTATATATATAAATGGCGATTCTGCACGTATTAAACAGGCAATTGGAAACCTTTTGTCCAACTCCTTTAAATTTACGGATAAAAATGGAATAGTTGAATTTACGGTATCCAAGGATGATAAAACTAATAATGTTGTTATCAGAATTGCCGATAACGGAATCGGAATCCATCCTGCACTCCTGCCTGATCTGTTTAAACCCTTTGTACAAGCAGATACCTCACTTGCCCGAAGTGCAGGAGGACTTGGTCTGGGATTATCTATCGTAAAGGAAATTATTGATCTGCATGGTGGTTCCATAAAGGCTAAAAGTGAAGGACCGGATAAAGGAGCGGAATTTATTGTAAAACTGCCGCTGGAACGACAGGGGCAGTAAATGAATTAACACAGGGACGAATTATTAATACGGGGACAGAGTTCCGGCACTAATTGTTAACCAGCACCGGAATCGTCTTCATATTAATTCCGGATTAGAATTTCGTTGTTGCTGATATAAGACGCAATGGGTGGGGAAATACTGTAATAATATCGAACGAAAGTCCTTCCCCATTTGTTGGTTAAAGGATAGTTGCCACGGAATTTCCTAAGAAGGACTACCGCAGACATCATCTTGGAACCAAATGCTGCCGTTTGATTCTATTTTTTCAATTATCAATCCGGTCTCCTTCGCCTATTGCCGACCTGAGATACGCCAGACTGTGTGAAAAAGCACTTTTCTCGCTTTTTGTCATTGCTATGAAAGCCCCACATTTTTGTCATCCTGAGACGAACAGGATTAGCTCGACCCGCGAAGGATCTATATTTTACAATAATGCTTTCGTTTATCGTGGTGTGGGTAACACGTGCAAATTTCTGAGTGTAGCGAAGA
>JAAZJW010000253.1 GCA_012800145.1 Clostridiales bacterium
TAGGAATTTACCTGTAAATAAAAAAACATTACTTTAACTTATAGGATAGTAGTAAGGTTTATAAATTAGAATATAATAAAAAATATATAAGGGTGGTTAATGTGGGAAAAATATCTAGTTTTTATACAGTGCCTCATCCACCGATAGTAGTTCCGGAGGTAGGAAGAGGAGAAGAGAAAGAAATCAAACGGACATATGATGCTCTCAATGAGGTAGCCGACCAGATAGCAAACATTAAACCGGATACAATAATAATAATTACACCGCACGGGCCTTTGTTTAACAATGCAGTTGCAGTGTCTGCCGGGGAAAGTATACATGGGGATTTGAGTAGATTCAGAGCTCCCGATGTACAATTGGATTTACAGATAGATGTATCCCTGGTGGAAGAAATAGCCGAATACGCAAGAGAAGATAATATTTTAGTTGCAAAAGTAACAGAAAATGATGCCGAAAAATATAATGTCAGATACGGACTTGATCATGGTGCTTTGATACCTCTATATTTTATAAATAAAAAATTTTCAGATTATAAAGTGGTTCATATAACCTATGGAATGTTGCCCAAAACTAAACTTTATAAATTCGGTATGAACATTAAAAAGGCCGTAGAAGACAGCAATATAAATGCAGTATTTATTGCCAGCGGTGATTTATCACATAAACTCTCGGAGGATGGGCCCTATGGGTACAGTTTTTATGGAGAGATATTCGATAAGGAAATAGTATCCTTACTTGAGGATGGAAATGTTTCCGGGGTGTTCAATATAGATCCTGTAATTGTGGAAGAAGCCGCGGAATGCGGGCTCAGGTCCTACTATATTATGTTGGGAGCGATGGAAGGACATAATATAAAGGGAAATCTCCTATCCTACGAAGGAACTTTCGGTGTGGGATATTCAGTGATGGAATTCAAACTGGAAAAGGGAGACGAAAGTGCTTACAAATTATTGTTGGAAAATGTACAAAACAAAATTAAAACAAATATGAAAGATGCGGATCCCCATGTAAGACTTGCGGGCGAAAGTTTAACCCATTTTTTAATTAATGGAGATTACATGGATATACCCCCATATGTAACGGATGAGATGAGAAATACAAAAAGGGGTGTATTTGTGACATTGAAGGAACTGGGTGCCTTAAGGGGGTGCGTAGGTACATTTTTACCAACTACTGAAAATGTATGTGAAGAAATTATTAAAAATGCTGTAAGCGCCGGAATATATGACTCAAGATTTTTACCTGTAGAAATAGAGGAATTGGAGGACATAGATTTTTCTGTAGATGTGCTTACGGAACCGCAAAGAGCTTCAGTTGAGGAGCTGGACCCTAAAAAATACGGTATAATAGTTAAAAGCGGGCCCAAATTAGGGTTGTTGCTACCTGATTTGGAAGGGGTAGATACTGTAGAGGAGCAGGTTAATATTGCACTCGAAAAAGGCGGCATATCTGCCGATGAGGAATATACAATCGAAAGGTTTGAGGTTATAAGACATAGTTAGCACCTAACAATGTTAAAACGGGGGTGATACTTTGTTGCATGATGCACTATTTTTTGAGGAATATAAAGACAAAATAAAATGTTTACTATGTCCTCATAATTGTATTTTAGCTGAGGGACAATCCGGGTTATGTTCCGTCAGGACAAACAAGGATGGTACTCTAAAGACGATAAACTATGGGGAAATAACCGCTATGGCAATCGATCCCGTAGAGAAAAAACCCCTTTATCATTTTAAACCCGGGAAAAATGTGCTGTCTGTGGGTAGCTTTGGTTGTAACTTTTCCTGTGATTTTTGTCAGAATTATTCCATAGCCCAATACAAGGCAAACAGTCAATTTCTATCTCCCGGAGAACTGATAAAAAAATGTTTGGACCTGGAAGACAATGTGGGTATAGCCTTCACATACAACGAGCCTTCTATTTGGTACGAGTATATATATGAAACTTCGAAAAAATTGAAGGAGGCAGATCCACATGCCTGCGTTGTTCTCGTTACTAACGGATATATTGAAACTGAGCCTTTGTTAGAATTGTTGCCCTATATAGACGCTATGAATATAGATTTAAAGTCCTTTGAACAAAGTTATTATAAAAAAATATGCGGCGGACAATTAGAGCCTGTACTAACAACTATTGAAAATGCCATAGGAAAATGCCATGTTGAGATAACAACCTTGTTAGTAAGGGATTTAAATGATTCTAAGGAGGAAGTGGAAAAAATCGCATTTTTTTTAGGTAATCTGGATAAAAATGCCCCCTTACATTTATCCCGGTATTTTCCGAGTTATAAAATGGACGATCCCCCTACAAAATTGGAAGTGATGCTGGAAAGTAGAGATATTGCAAAGAAATATCTGAATTTTGTATATTTGGGAAATATGAGTAACGTTGATACCTCTACCTATTGTCCCGAATGTGAAAAACTTTTAATAAAACGAAACGGTTTTTTTACAAACAATTATATGGAGAGCAATATATGCCCTGAATGCGGGTTTGACACAGGAATATTATTATAAAACAAATTAAAACAACATATATTTCAGATATAAAACATACACGGTATTGAATATTTATTCAATACCGTGTATAATATTACATCATATAAATTAAATAAAAAGTTATATAAGCCCTAGGGCAATATAACAATATTAAAAAGGGGAAAATCATATGAAGCATCTTATCAATTTTAACAATTTAAAGGTAGATGATATCAATGATATTATTGAAAAGGCAATGATTATAAAAAATAAACCTGAGAAATTTTCAGATGTGCTGAAAGGTAAATTCCTATACGAACTGTTTCAAAAAACCTCAACTCGTACCGCATTGTCTTTCAGCATCGGAATGGAAGAGTTGGGGGGCAAGTATTTTCTCCAAAAATGGGA
>JAAZJW010000254.1 GCA_012800145.1 Clostridiales bacterium
CCTTCAGTGGTTATTTTACGTATTCTTACATCTGTCACTTGCATCCACGTTTCACCCTTTCATCATTTTGTCAACTTATTTTTCGTATACCCCTTTTCTGTTTTTAATATACGACTATAAGTTTAATCCTTCTAATTTTTATAGTTCTATTTTCATATTCTCCATATTTTTTGATTTCCCTTCTTTTATCCCGTAAATTTTTAAAAATTTTCAACAAATAGGGCCAACCATATTCGGGCGATTGAAATCGCCCCTGCCCTGCCGGGGGTTGGAGAACAATAACCGGCAGGCGACCAAAGGCCGCCCCACAATAAATTATCAGAGACAATTGCCAAACAATTATGCACCCATTTTACTTTTTATGTTATTATACTTAATAGGATTTCATATTTATTATTGGGTTCATATTTATTATAAGGTTTGTATTCATTATAAAATACATATATTATTATAGAGATGGAGAGTTATATTCCAAATATCCCATTTTTGTTTTTCCTATAACTATTCCATATATCCAAAAGAAGATATATATAAAAATATCCATTTGGTAATAATAATAAATAACTTCATGTAAAGGAAGTGACTGCTTTGATTGTATTTGATAATATAAATCAGAACCGGGATCAGCATATACATTTAATCGGAATAGGCGGTATCAGCATGAGTGCTATTGCCGAACTCCTGATAAACCATGGTTACAAGGTTTCCGGGTCAGACATAAAAGACTCGAAAATATTAGATAGATTGAGGGGTCATGGAGCCCAAATTTTTATTGGTCATGACAGCAACAATATACAAAACCCTGACCTGGTAGTGTATACAGCTGCCATAAGGGAAAACAATTGTGAACGTTTAAAAGCAAGGCAGTTAAATATCACTGAAATCGATCGTGCCGAAATGTTGGGACTCATAATGAAAAATTATAGCAGGGCCATTGCCGTTGCGGGAAGCCATGGAAAAACAACAACCACATCATTAGTCTCTCTAATCCTGGAATATGCTGACTTAGATCCCACAATATTCGTAGGTGGGGAGTTAGATGAGATTGGTGGCAACATCAAAATTGGAGAAAGTGAACATTTTATCACGGAAGCATGTGAGTATGTTGAAAGTTTTCTAAAATTTTTTCCCTTCATCGGTATTATCCTGAACATTGATGAAGATCACCTTGATTATTTCAGAGATATTGTTCATATTAAGCATGCATTTAAAAAATTTATTGATCTAATTCCAAGGGAGGGGTTTTTGGTAGCCAACAAGGATGACAAAAACATAGAAGAGATTATACGCGATACTAAATGTAACCTGATTACTTATGGAATTAATAATAATAATTGTAATTTTACAGCCAGGGATATTGCCTTTACCGAGGAAGGCCTCCCTGTTTTTAATGTCGATTTTAACAACGAGAATATGGGCATTTTTAAACTGAATATTCCGGGAATGCATAATATATATAACGCCCTCGCCTCCATAGCAACAGCCCATATACTCGGGGTAAGCCCACCTGAAATAAAAAAACATATTAAAAAATTTAAAGGAATACACAGAAGGTTCGATATTTTAGGTGAAATCAAGGGATGTAAAATAATAGATGATTATGCCCATCACCCTGCTGAAATCAGAGCTACTTTAGAGGCAGCACAAAATTATCCCCACCGCGAAATATGGTGTGTCTTCCAGCCCCATACCTTTACTCGAACAAGGGCCCTGCTAGATGATTTTGCAAGTTCCTTTGACAATGCAGACCATATAATAATAACAGACATTTATGCCGCAAGGGAGGTAGATACGGGCGAAATCAACAGCAGGACTTTGGTAAACAAAGTTAAAGAGTATAATCCCGAAAATAATGTCCTTTATATGAAAGATTTCGGCAAAATTTCCAAATATATATACGAAAATATGGAACCGGGAGATATAGTGTTAACAATGGGAGCGGGTAATATATGTAATGTGGGAAAAATGATGTTGAAATTATAAAAGGGCGAACACACGGGTTCGCCAGACTGTGTAAAAAGGCACCTTTCTTGCTTTTTGTCATTGCTATGAAAGCCCCACATTTTTGTCATCCTGAGACGAACAGGATTAGCTTGACCCGCGAAGGATCTATATTTTACAATAATGCTTTCGTTTATCGTGGTGTGGGTAACACG
>JAAZJW010000255.1 GCA_012800145.1 Clostridiales bacterium
CCACAGATATCCGTTTTTGTTGGTGGATAAAATTATAAACTTAGAACCAGGCAAAAAGGCGACAGGTATAAAAAATGTAACTATAAACGAACCTTTCTTTAAAGGACATTTTCCTACGAAACCCATAATGCCGGGAGTGCTGATAGTGGAAGCAATGGCACAGGTGGCAGCGGCTATTTGCATGGGCCTGGATGAAAACAAAGATAAGTTGGGGGTATTCACCGGCATAGATAAATGTAAATTCAGAAGACAGGTGGTGCCGGGCGACACAATTCGTATGGAAGTCGAAATGACTGCCTTAAGGCGCGGCATCGGCAAAGCGGAAGCAAAGGCATATGTGGATGAGGAATTGGCTTGTTCGGCAAATTTGTCTTTTGCACTGATTGAAAACTAAATTAACGTGGGGGAATTAACAATAGAACCGTCAGATCGTGTGAAAATTATCATTGCTATAAGAGCACTGCAATTTTGTCATCCTGAGACGAGCAGTAAAAGTTTGACCCGCGAAGGATCTGTATTTCAAACCAATCAGGATTCTTCGTAAGCACCGTTAATACTGTCCGTCTCAGAATGACAGAAAAGTGCGAAAAATACTTTTTCACACAGTCTGCCGTCCCCATATTAATTCCGGGGTGAAAACTATGAAAATTCTAATTATTGATGACGAAAAACTATTGGTAAAGGGATTGAGAAAAAGTTTAGAGCAGGAAGGTTTCAAGGTATCTGTTGCCTATGACGGGCAAGAAGGGCTGGATGTATTTGAAACCGGGGGCTTTGATTTTATTATTCTGGACCTGATGTTACCCGAACTTGACGGTATTTCTGTGTGTAGGCGTATAAGGAAAAATTCCGATGTGCCTATAATCATGTTAACGGCAAAAGACGGGGATATAGACAAAATACTGGGACTTGAACTGGGTGCGGACGACTATATGACCAAACCCTTTAATACCAGGGAACTCATTGCACGAATCAGGGCGATTACCAGACGGTTGGAAAAGATTGAAAAGGGATATGAAGCCCAAGGTAATATTTATGAATTCGGAGATTTGAGGGTAGACACGGAATCCAGAACAGTATATGGGGGTGACATCAAGATACAGCTGACCCCCAAGGAATTTGACATATTGGAACTTCTGGTCAGAAATAAGGGCAGGGTTTTTTCCAGAGAAAAGATATTCGAGTTGATTTGGCAAGAACCGTGCCTGGACACCCGCACCATAGACGTACATGTTAAAAACCTGAGGGATAAACTCAAGGAATCGGGACTGGATCCAACTATGATAAAAACGAAATGGGGAATAGGTTACTACTTCAAAAAGGACTGATGCCATGTTTTCATCCATCAAGCAGAAAATCGTTTTAATATATATTTTTTTAATGTTTATCCCCCTGATTATTATAAATTATACGGCCATTGAAAACATTAAAAATTCCACATTCAGGGACATAGAGGTAGATTCACTTAAAACGGCTAATATTATAAGTGACCTTAGTAAGGACAGCATAGACAATTTGGTAAATTTAAAAAGGATAGCAAAGCGGTATTCGTCCACACCGGGGGAAAGGGTCGTTATATTAGACAAAAACGCTCGTGTGTTGGCTGACAGTTTTCATACCTTGGAAAACGAAACTATCCATAACGATGAAGTAACAGGTGCCCTCGATCTGGAAGAAAAAATCGGATATTATAACAAGGAAGGTAAAAACATTTTACAGGTTGCAGTGCCTATATCAGTTGTAGTTGAAAATCAACGTCAAGGGACAGGCGCTGTTCTTATATCCGCAAATATAGATGATGCAGTCAAACATATTACAGATTTCAGGGTTAGGTTAATCAGTATTTCTACAGGTGCGGCGATAGTCGGTATAATAGTTGCCGCCATAGTCAGCAATAAAATGTCCTCCCCGATAGTTAAGCTTTCGGAGGCTACCAGGCAGATTGAACGGGGTAAATTCGGGTATACTGTAGATATCAAAGGCAAGGATGAAATAGGAAAACTGGCGGAAAATTTCAATCTGATGAGCGGGGAACTATACAGGATAGATAGAGGCAGAAATCAGTTTATCGGGGATGTTTCCCATGAA
>JAAZJW010000256.1 GCA_012800145.1 Clostridiales bacterium
CAAAGCGGTAGGCATATTATCCCCAAATTCCAACTCAATGGATTTCAAGATACCGGCCTGAACATAGACATCGTGTTCCACCGGGACTATTTCCGGATCCCCTAGAAAATAACCCTTTAGTATGACCTTACTCCGATCCCATACAGAATCTATATCGGAGGATAGTATTGTGTAATAGTTTTTTTTTCTATCCCCCACCCCGAAACTTACAATAATTGTTTTTGGGGAAATAACATTTTTACGTTCCTCTATAACCGTCATATGGCTGTCTTTGTTTGCCCCGGCCCCTATTTTTAATGTATTAACAGGAGAAGGAAACCATAGCTGTTGGGTTAATATAACACTCATAATCACCAAAATTGAAAGAATTAAGGTTTTTAACCTTTCCCTGTTCATATTTTATCACTCCAAGCCCTGTTATTTTTTCCATCTGCTCAGAGTAGGCCTGTTGACTATGTCTTGAAACAGTTGTTTGATCTCTTGTGCATCCATTACATTTATAATTCTTTCCATGCTATCCTCTGATCCGTTTTTATACTTTACCATAAATTGAATCTTGTTTAATCCGGATTTTAGATCTATTGATGCCCATCCCCTTTGCAGTGCACCAACAGTTATATCGATAGGATCATGGAGTAATATGTATTTTTCTTTATCTTTTTCTATACTGGTGTTATGGTAAATTTCTATATATATATTGGTATCTCTGGGAGCTTTGAAGGACAAAAGCATATTTTTATCTGTAGTAGTAATATTCCTTTTTGGTTCCAATAATTCAAAAAAATATTCCCCTGTTTTTCTGGGCCTCCTAAATTCGCCTGAGGGCTTGTTTACGGTATTATTTGCAAAACATACCACGCCGGACATGCCCAACATAAGAATTATAAGTACCCCGGCAACCAATTTTTTCACCATATCAACCCCTTCCATAAAATAGCTAAATAAAATAGCTAAATAGATTCATATTTTATTATATGTCTTTTATGTTACAGTTATATTACAGGTAAATTAAAATTGAATTACACATCATTCTTTATGAAAATAGGCAAATGGATAACTGTCCTTGTACCTTTGTCCTCTTCACTGAATATTTCGATAGTGCCTTCATGAGCCTCTATTATCTCTTTAGCAATTGAAAGTCCCAGGCCCGTACCACCCAATTCACGAGCTCTTGCTTTGTCTACCCTGTAAAACCTCTCAAAAATTCTTGCCAGGTCTTCTTTGGGAATTCCAATACCGTTATCTTCTATTTCAAGTACAGATGTATCCCCCTGTATTCCGATATTTATATTGATATGTCCGCCTTTGGGTGTGTACTTGATACTGTTGCTGAGCAAATTTAAAACAACCTGGCCTATACGGTCCTTATCTGCATAAATTATGGCAGTGTTTTCTTTTGAACCCTCCTGTCCAAAATATATTTTTTGCTCCTTGTTTTTTATGGAAACATCCAACTTCTGTATGGTATCTTCGACAATTTCCTTTAAATCAACAGCTTTTTTATTCCATTTGGATTGCCGGAGGTCCAAGTCGGACAGTTGCAACAAATCCCTCACCAATCTGGCCATTCTCTCTGTTTCACTTCCTACTACTTGCAAGAAATTTATAGACAATTTTTTATCATCTATAGCCCCGTCAAGCAATGTTTCCGTATAGCTCTTAATTGTTGTCAAAGGGGTTTTTAACTCATGAGAGACATTGGCTACAAATTCTTTTCTCATGTTTTCCAATTTTTGATGTTTTGTGACATCTTGGAGCAGTATAATAATACCCTCGATATCTCCTCTCTGATCCATAAAGGGTGCATAGCTGGCCTGAAGTATGGGTCCGTTATTTATGCTGATTATTTTGCTGCCCGTCCAATTCCCTTCCTTTTCCAAAAAGTTTTCTATTTTAAACTGACCGTTATAGGAGGTGAACAGTTGGTTGAAATCTTTTGTTGCACAAATTTCTTCGTTTATTCCAAGCATTTCTATGGCTCTGGAATTAATATGTATAATCTGTCCTTCCTTTGTAGATGCAATAAGCCCGTCTGCCATATATTCAATTATTGTGTCCATTTTTTTCTTTTCACTGCCCATTTCCTGTAGAACCGTTTTTAATTTGGCGGTCAGATAATTGAACATACCTGCCAGTTGCCCAATCTCATCATCAGACCTTATTTCGACAACCTGTTCAAAATCACCCTGTGCCATCCTTTCTGCCTTGACTGTTACATCATTAATGGGACCCGTGACACTTTTAGCTATAAAATAGCCCAGTATAATGGTTATAAAAAGGGCTAGGAACGTGGCTTTGAGTATAATTGTTTGTGATTCTTGTAATGTTTTATATATATCTTTTAAATTGCTTTTTAGATAAACAGCCCCCGAAACACGGCCATCACTATCGCGGACAGGGAAAACCATATGTTTAGAACTGCTGAGCTTGTTATCCTGCTGAATAATGTCTTTTTCTTTTACCTCCCCGTTAAAGGCAGCCAAAATCAGATCTGATTCTAAAAAGTGAGAGGCATTTGCTTCACCGTCTTCGCCCATATAAGATTCGTTAGTACTGAAAACAATTGTAAAATTTGTATCATTTTTAATTACCGTAATTCCTGTTCCCATCTGTTCATAGTTTCTGATATTATTTCCAACTTCACTCGGACTATTTTGCCAATCGATAGCTTCTAGAGATGTAATTACCGTATTAGCCAGATTCGACAGATTGTTACTGACAACCCCCAGATGGTATCTCTCGAACTGTTGCATTAAAAATACCCCGATAATGATCATCGCTATAAACACCAGCAGGAAATATATGGTAATAAATTTCCATCTAATGCTTTTGAACATTATTAGACCCCCCTGAAGTAGTACCCTACCCCTCGTTTGGTCATAATATATTCAGGGGTTCCCGAGTTGTCTTCCACCTTCTCCCTCAGCCTCCTCACAGTTACATCGACTGTCCGTATGTCCCCGTAATATTCATAACCCCATACTTGCTCCAAAAGTTGTTCCCTGGTGAATACCTGCCCTGCCTGGGCAGCCAGGAATTTAAATAATTCGAATTCCCTGAAGGTCAGATCTATAACATTGCCACTTTTTTTCACTTCATATTTTGCAAAATCTATGGTTATATCATCTATAGAGAGTGTGCCCTTTATTTTATTATCTGCGCCGGCTTCAACTCTTCTTAAATTTGCTTTTACCCTTGCAAGTAATTCCCGTATTCCAAAAGGTTTTGTAATATAGTCATCAGCACCCATTTCAAAACCCAACACCTTGTCAACCTCTTCTTCCTTGGCCGTCAACATTAAAATCGGAACCATTGAGGTTTCTCTGATTTCCCTGCATACCTGAAACCCGTCTAATTTTGGAAGCATCACATCTAATAAAATCAAGTCCGGATTGAGAGTAATTGCTCTATGTAAGCCCTCCTCACCATCATAGGCTATAGAGGTTTTATATCCTTCTTTTTCCAGGTTAAATTTAATTATTTCCGCTATAGGTTTTTCATCTTCAATTATCAAAATACATTTTGTCATGATGAAATATCACCCCATTAAATTAATTAATTTACATTTTGTTAAATAATTCTACCTTTATTCACCTTTCCCTTCATATTTCGCAACAGAATGGAATATTTGAGAAGGTCCTGTCAAACCTTCTCAAATAGATATATGAACTCATTCATGTTGTGCCCCTTACCCAAAAGGGTTATTGTATTTATCAACTTATCTAACCCATAGCTGTCCACCATGTTCCTAACCAGTCTGAACGATTGTGTATAAGCCCTGTATTGGTCAGGACCATAAAGATTATTATTCAGTTCCTTTATTGTATAGGTGTCTGTGTCTGTAAATGGAATTCCTTTCCCCCATTCGTAACCATCAACCAAATACTCAAAATATAGACTCACACCCTCAGTAAACCACATGGGAAAATTTCCGTTCCCGACATGGTCTGTAAAAAGGTGAGTCAATTCATGAAGCATGGGACCTTTGTTGCAAAACACATATTCTAATCCCTCGGATTTTTCTACCCAAAGCTCAGGATTTAAAATGTGAATACTATCCCCATAATAAACACCTATGGGCGGGTCCCCTCTCCTCAGCATGGTTGTTTTCATCATTAAATTTGTGTTGTTATATATAACAACCAATATTTTGTCTTCAAATTCATATTGAAAAATATCCGCTATTTCCCTGTATTTACTTTTGGCTGTGTCTTTTATCAATTCCAAAATTTTGTCGTCTATATCCTCATACCTGAAAACAAAAGTATCTGTTTCTGTTTCTGTAAACTTACGTGTTTTGTATAGGACTATTTTATTTTCTATATTTCTTATTAGGGGTCTCAACCCTTTTGTCATCCTATAGCCACCCATACCATGAAACGATACAAGCCATATAAAGAGAAGAAGTACGGGCATAATTTTAAAAATATATATCCTGTATGTTTTCTGTATTGTCACAATGTCCCCCTTCTAGAAATCAGAAGCCGGAAATCGGGGTACCGATAGTAACATATAGTTAAGACCGTTTCCGGCACACCGGCACATTGATTCCCAGCTCCTGATATAAAACCACATCTTGCCCCCCAACTTCTAATTCCTGATTTCTATTATAGCATATATTCCAAAAATCTACCATTAATGATGGTTTGGGAATATGTGTTAAATGGGAGGTGGGAGATGAGAAGTGAGAGGTGGGGATTGGGAAGCGAGAGATGGGAAATGAGAGGTGGGAAGTGAGAGGCGGGAAGTAAGAGATGGGAAATGAGAAATGGGAGGTGAGAGGTGAGAAATGGGAAATAATTGAACCTATTTTAGCTGTTTTTATCACCTTCTTTATCCCCCTGCATAATTTATAAGTATAGGATAAAAAGGGGGATGAAATTATGCTTGAATATAAAGGCATTGTAGAAGATTCAGTTATAGAACATCTTTCCGGCACCGAGGAAGGAGAAATTCCGGTTATTATTTGCGGGAAAGATTGTATATGTGATGATTTGGAAAAACATGTGTTGGAAATGGGAGGAAGAATAAAATACACGCTACCAATAATAAATGCAGTTGCAGCCTACATACCTTCTGTCGGTGTTAAAAATATGGCGACAAAGGACATAACTGAAAAAATTTATCTGGATGATCATGTATACAAATTGATGGATATAGCCCCTATTACAATAGGTTCCGATTTTGCCAACGAATACGGTTTGACAGGTAAAAACGTTTCAGTTGCCGTTTTGGACACAGGTGTTTTCCCTCATGAAGATTTGATAACTCCTTATAACAGAATTGTCGGTTTTAAGGATTTTATCGGACAAAAAGATCAACCCTATGACGATGATGGCCACGGCACACATGTATCAGGCATAGTTGCCGGTAACGGTTTTTCTTCCAGGGGAAGATATATGGGGATAGCACCGGATGCTAATATTGTAAGCGTAAAGGTTTTAAAGGACGACGGTAGCGGGAAGATTTCGGATGTGATTGCAGGTATTCAATGGGCTATTAATAACAGAGA
>JAAZJW010000018.1 GCA_012800145.1 Clostridiales bacterium
ATAAAACACCGTCTTCAATCAGAAAGTGATCATTTTCCTCTGCTACAACCCTTTTTATAAACATTTCATCCCGCTCCAAACTATTAGGCGGGTTGAAAATCACAAGATCTCCCCTATTAAACCGTTCACATATATACGGTATTTTTATTATCAACAGTCTGTCCTTTGTCGATAATGTGGGAAACATTGATTCTCCCTTTACTGTAGCAAAACTGAACACAAAATTTTCTATTACAATAGCAATCGTTAAAGATATTATAATTACCTGCAACCAGTCCAGAACTATTTCAACCTTCTTATTCATTATAACACACCCTCATATAATATGATTGAGCCCTTTGAATTATTGGCAACCAACACAAAAATTATTCTTATTTTGTGTTGCAATAATTTGTTTGCTATGCTCTATTATTATGATTAAGGATGTGTTGATTATTCATAGAAAAACACCCGAAACAAATAATCGTTTCGAGTGTCTCAAACAAGATATTTTATACTTTTTCCGGCTCCGGATATTCCACCCCAAAGGTATCCACTGTCACTTCCTTCATTTTTTGGTCTATAATCGGTTTATCGTTACGGTTGCGATCTACCGATACTATTTCATCAGCTGCTTCCATTCCTTCTATCACTTTACCAAAAGCGGCGTACTGTCCGTCCAGGTGCGGTGAATCCGCTACCATAATAAAAAATTGGGAACCTGCGGAATCAGGTATCATTGTCCTAGCCATTGATAAAACCCCTTTGGTATGTTTTAAATCGTTTTTGAAACCATTGCCTGTAAATTCTCCTTTTATACTGTAGCCCGGTCCGCCTGCACCTGTACCGCTGGGGTCCCCGCCTTGAATCATGAAATTCGGTATTACCCTGTGGAAGATAACACCATTATAATAACCTTGGTTTATTAGAGATATAAAATTATTAACAGTGTTGGGGGCCACTTCAGGATAAAGCTCCGCCTTCATTTGTTTTCCGTCTTCCATCGTAATTGTAACTATTGGGTTTTTCATATGTATATCCCTCACTCTCTTGTTTCTATAATCAAATTTTTTATGTTTGTTTCATTTGTGGATCTTCACGGGTCAAGCCTATCCCGTCTTTAACACCTTATCTATAGTCGCCCCACCTAAACATACTTCATCATCGTAAAAGACAACAGACTGTCCCGGGGTTACCGCTTTTTGCGGGTTTTTAAATATTACCCTGCAGGTGTCCTTCCCTTCTATATGAACGTTCACCTCCTGATCCTTCTGGCGATATCTGAATTTGGCCGTACATTCAAATGTAGAAGGTTTCGGTTTTTCGCTTATCCAGTGCAAGTCTATAGCCATAAGCCCACAGGAATATAAATCGGGATGATTTTCACCCTGTACAACATATAGTATGTTTTTTTCGATATCCTTATCAGCCACAAACCAAGGTTCACCGGTTCCTGCACCGCCTATACCTAATCCTTTTCTTTGGCCCAAGGTATAGAACATCAGTCCATCGTGTTTGCCCTTTACCTCCCCCTCGGGGGTCATCATTTCCCCGGGCTGTGCAGGCAAATAGTTGCTCAAGAATTCTTTGAAGTTCCTTTCACCTATAAAACATATGCCTGTGCTGTCCTTTTTGTCGGCTGTTACAAGGTTGTTATCCTTCGCAATTTTCCTTAGTTCGCTTTTCAGTAAATGTCCCACGGGAAACATAGCTTTAGAAAGTTGATATTGATTTAATTGACTCAGAAAATATGTTTGATCTTTGCCGGGATCCACGCCCCTCAACAGCCTGTATTCGTTATCGTTTAAATCTATCCTGGCAAAGTGTCCCGTTGCTAAATAATCCGCTCCCAGTTTTAATGCATGCTCTAAAAATGCTTTAAACTTGATTTCTTTGTTGCATAGTATATCCGGGTTAGGCGTACGACCTTTTTTATATTCCTCCAAAAAATATGCAAATACCTTGTCCCAATATTCCTTCTCAAAATTAACCGTGTAATACGGTATGCCTATCTGTCCACACACTCTTCTTACATCTTCATAGTCTTCGGCTGCAGTACAATATCCGAATTCATCCGCTTCATCCCAGTTTTTCATGAAAATACCTATTACATCATATCCCTGTTCCTTCAGAAGCAATGCTGCCACGGATGAATCCACACCACCGGACATGCCTACGACTACTCTTGTATCTTTTGATTTCTCTGACAAGCTAATTTACCTCCTAATACATCTACACCATTTGCTAGCAAACCTGGCGACTGAAGTCGCCTTTACAGCAACAAATTGGCGACCACAGGTCGCCCCTACGGCTATATTACAGACCAGCGACTGAAGTCGCCCCTACAACCCATTGTTAAACAATTGTTAAACCATTGTTAAACAATCGTTAAACTATCGCTAAACCATCGTTCAAAATGTTACTCACATGCATAGCTATCAAAATACCCCTGAACCAGTACTATGGGCGTGCCTTTGTCCCCGCTTCCACTTGTCAAATCACATAAGCTTCCCAGAAGGTCGGTGATTTGTCTTGGGGTTGTCCCTATTTTTTCACCGGGGGTTTTCTTATTATCACCTTTACTTTTTATTTTATTTTTAATCGCCTCAGCCATGTCCTTGTTGTCTAAACCACTGAATTCATTGTCGGCGACGTACTTCAGTTTTATTTCGTTTGACGTTCCCTCAAGCCCTTTTGTATACCCGGGTGATACCACAGGGTCTGCCAGCTCCCATATCTTGCCCATTGGGTCTTTAAATGCACCATCTCCATATACCATTACCTCTATATTTTTACCGGTTTTCTCTCGCATTAAACGTTGAATACTTTCGACCACCTCTTGGCAGTCTTTGGGGAACAATTTAATTGTAGTATCCGTAGCTGTATTAGAACCTAAAAGACCATAGTCCGGATTAAAACCACTTCCATTTATGGGTTTTGTTAACAATTCGTCCAAACCATATACAGTTGTTGCTCCCGCTTTCAATAATAACCTTTTTGTCCTATATCTATCATGAATGTTTGCAACTAATATCTCTTTAGTATATTTTAAAGCCACTCTGGCATCATTCGCCAAAAATATTTCTATATTATTATCCGTTGCCAGACTTTTATACATTTTTACATAATCTATACCCGTAAATTGGTGCATCACATGTTTGCCAAATAATTCCCTGTATTTGTCTTCACTCAGGACATCTGTGTAAGGATTAACCCCCATCTCATCCATTACATCGATGTCCATTAAATAATTTCCTACTTCATCCGATGGATAACTCAAAAACAAATATATTTTTTTACCGCTCATAGCCAAGCCTTTTAGTATTAAGGAGAATCTGTTTCTACTTAGTATAGGAAATACTACTGCAAAATCTCCCTTGAACTTTGTATTTATATCTTTAGCAATATGCTCAACAGATGCATAATTGCCCTGTGCCCTCGCTACTAAAGATTCTGTTATTCCTATCACATCCCTATCATTAAGGGCAAACTTTTCGGCATGCATGGACTTCAGAACTGAATCGACTACAATACTTACCAAATCGTCTCCTTCTTTTATAATAGGAGCCCTGATCCCTCTAACTGTAGTGCCCACTGTTCTTGCCATATGAACATCTCTCCTTCTAAAATATATAACAAACTAATTAACACCAATATATACAATACATGTACATATGGATATACCCTATGATATTATAACACTTATGACTTATCAATGATAGTTATATCGAACCCAGAACAAAAAATAATAAGGGGTGGACAAATCATCCACCCCTGTAATTAACTGCAAATTAAATGTTTACCCGGATTTTATTTTGCATTTCTATGGGATTTTGCGACAGCAGCAATGTAGTCCTGGACTGTTATAGTAACAGTCGATGTAAGATCCGGCTCATCCGGCACATGTGTATGTGAAGGATCCCTTTCTTTGACCTTCATCGCCCTGATTTCATCTACTGTTTTGCCTTCCATCCATTTTTCTAGCCCTGCAATCTGCTCAAACCATTCTTTACCGATGTCAGATACCCTTTTCATATTATAATCATTACCAAGCTCAACCTTAGTCTTAAATTGTCCCTCTTTGTCTGTAATCAATTTACCCTTGGTATCATACTCCACATTGGTTTGTGCTGTGTCTATTAAGGTTTTTACAACCCTTCCTTCCCTATCGAAAAGTGTAGCAGCCATTGTGGTATCAACCTGAGCAACCGGCCCTTTGTCTCCCTTCGCAGATTCGGAACTTCCTATTGAAACCTCATGTCCGAGGCCCAAAGTTCCGGCCCCTGCACTGACGGCCACTGAATTCCTGTGGGCCTTTTCAACAGCCTCCAAATAATCCCCGACTGTTATAGTAACAGTCGATGTAAGGTCCGGCTCATCCGGCACATGTGTGTGACTGGGGTCTCTTTCTTTGACCTTCATCGCCTTAATTTCATTTACCGTTTTGCCTTCCATCCACCTTTCCAATCCTGCAATCTGCTCAAACCATTCTTTACCGATGTCAGATACCCTTTTCATATTATAATCAAAGCCGAGTTCAGTCTTGGTCCTAAATTCCCCTTCCTTATCTGTAACTAATTTACCGCTAGTATCAAACCCTACACCGGTCTGCACAGTGTCTATAATCACCTTGACAACCCTGTCATTTTTGTCGAATGCTACGGCAGCTGTTGTGGTATCCACTTGCGCCGTTGGGCCCTTATCTCCCTCCGCTTCCGTCGAATCGTTGATGGAAGTAATGGAACCAAGCCCTATTTTTGCAATATCTCTGCCTTGTGACAATCCATCCTCTGTTATCCCACCCCTATCACCTGGTGGTGTATTGTCCGGAGCCGTATCCCTTCTGCACCCAACTGCCATAGAAACAATTAAAACCGTTACCAAAAACACTACAAAAAGTTTTTTCATTGTATTACCCTCCGCTCGCAAACAAAATTTTATAATTGATACAATCATCAATTTTAGGGTGTGTACTTATTGGCAATTCTATGCATTTGTAGATTATGTTTTTTAGAATATTGTTTATTTTACCCTTCCTGCTGTGGCTCCTTGGCTTTTCATTATTTTCTTTGCACCATCAGTGGCTTTCAAAGTGCCGTCGGGCATAATCCATATAGCCTCGACACCTTCCAGGCTATCAATGAGGGCCCTGCCCTCCTCATAAGGTGTTAGAAACACAGTAGTTGATAAAAAATCCGCAACCCCCGAATCTTCGGTTATTATGGTAACAGCGCGATAATAATCCCCCGGCATGAGCGTTTTTGGATCTATAATATGGTGCATACGTTTATCGCCCACAACATAATATCTTTGGTAATCCCCACTGGTTACCACAGAAGCATTATCAACAAAGACAACATCTAAAACCCCTTTATCCGAAACTATGGATTCGTTGGGATTTTGTATCCCTATACCCCATTTTTCACGAACATAATCAAGAGGTTTTCCGATTATTCTGGCATTGCCTCCCGCATCTATAATTCCGGATACAAATCCGTCTTCAATGACTTCCTTTGTTACAACCTCCACTGCATATCCCTTTGCTACCGCCCCTACATTCAGGCTCATTTTTTCATCCTCCAGATATACAGTGCCTTTTTCTTCATCTATTATAACCTTATCTATATCTATATGTTCAGACGCTTCTGACAGTTCCTCCATTGACGGTATTTTAGCATTGGCAGGATCACGCTCAGCTTCTTCTCTATATTCATGCCATATTTTCAGCACGGCGCCCATAGCAATGTTTGTTTTGCCCCCTGTGCGATTGTACCAATCTTTGGAGAATTTAATAAGGTCTATTACCTGCTTATCAACCTTTACCGGCTCTATGCCTGCATTATCATTTATGGTTTTAACATTATTAATCCCTTCATAATTACTATATATATCATACAGTTTATGAAGCTCCTGGAATCTGGAATTGATTTTTTCAACATAAGAATCGAACTCGTCCTCTGTTTTGGTATAACCTATGATCTGTACTATTGTATCGAATGTGCCGAAAAAATTGTCATCATATCTGACATATTCTTTTTGACCCATTTGGCATCCTGATAATAATGATGCAACTAAAATTATTGAAACAATTGCTGACACTATTTTTTTCATTAATATCACCCTCCAGCCCATTCTTGGTATCATACTCGTATTTTGGAAATGAAACCCTTCCTTTTCTATTGATTATATTATATCCATTACATATAACCTAGCCCCAACAATCATACAAATACGAAAAGTTTCATGTATTGCATATAGTTATATACATTTTAAAAATGTAAAAACCCTATTAGCTCTAAAAACGGATTGTTTTAATTATCAATAAAAACTGAAACTTTCACAATTTTAAATGTTAACAGACCCCAATAAAAAATGCAATAGGACAACTTTTTTAAACATTATCGTAAATTGCCGCAGACATTGGATCGAAGGTTTTTACGACAGTTTTAAAAGTTGTTTTCACGGATGGCTGATTTGACAGACTTGTACGAGGAATGTTAACATGGGGAACATGAAAGGGTTACATTTCAAATAAAAAGGAAAGGTGTGAAAAATGACTAGCATTAAAAAGGCTGTAAGCATGGCCGTAATAATTATGCTGATAATCACTATTTCTATCGGCTGTTCCCAAAAAGGTGAAGTGGAAAGCAAGGGGGAAATTACCTTTGCAAACGCGGGATGGGAAAGCAATATGTTCCATAACGCCGTAGCCGGATTGATAGTGGAAAAAATTTATGGATACAGCTGGAGGGAAATACCCGGTACAACCCCGGTGACATATGAAGGTGTAATAAAAAATGAAATAGACGTAGATATGGAAATTTGGACTGACAATATCCCTACCTATATGGAAGGAATTAAAGAGGGCAAATTGCAGGAACTCGGGGTTAATTTTGATGATAACTATCAGGGTTTCTACGTGCCCAGATATGTGATAGAGGGTGATGAAGACAGAGGAATTGAAGCCTCGGCACCTGATTTAAAATATGTATGGGATCTCAAGGAATACCCGGATGTTTTCCCGGACGACGATGAACCTAACATGGGCAGGGTTTACGGTTCTATCCCTGGCTGGGCAGTAGATGAAATCATGTATAATAAATATTTACACTACGGTCTGGATGAAAACTTTATATATTTCAGGCCCGGGTCAGACCCTGCACTTTCAGCAGCAATAACAAACGCATATGAAAAAGGCGAACCCATAGTAGCTTACTATTGGGAACCAACATGGTTGATAGGAAAATATGATTTTGTACTATTGGAAGATGAACCTTTTGATGAAGATACCTATCTGGAGGGTAAGACAACATTACCTACCGTAAGGGTAGCAATTGGAGTAAGTAATGATTTTGCCGAATCCGCTCCAAAAGAGTTGATTGATTTTCTAAGCAAGTACAAAACATCAAGTGCACTGACATCTGAAGCCTTGGCATATATGCAAAACGAAAAGGCCAGCTACGAAGAAACAGCTGAATGGTTTTTAAAAACCAAAGATTATCTGCTGGATGAATGGTTAACCCCTGATGAAGCACAAATTATTAGAGACTTTCTGAAGTAAAAGGGGGAATTTTTATGATACCATATTTATCTCTTGGCTTCCCTTTTAAAATTCCAATCAATACTGATTATATAGATA
>JAAZJW010000257.1 GCA_012800145.1 Clostridiales bacterium
CCACGAAAAGCAACATTCAGGGCCCTTCCCAGAGCTGATGGGTCATTCCTCTCTATACCGAGACGAGCTTCGTTGACAACACGTTCATTATATATCACCGCAGCCCTCATACCGACTAAACCGGCAAAAGAACTCATCGCCGCACCAATTAGAAACGCTATTCCTGCCCAAGGCGTGAAAACAACACCGAACAGCACCCCTATGCCGATTATAATGGGAATACTAATTGAAAATTGCCTTTTTAGGAACGCGATTGCGCCTTCCCTAATCGATTTTGCAATATCTTGCATTGTCGGAGTACCGTGTGCCATTTCAGTTCCCTTGCGAAAATTATAGTACGCAAAAATCAGGGAAAGGATAGCACCCAGTCCCACAAGATAAATCATGATGTGTAACATACTCGAACCCCCAATGTTATAATATTTTTTTCCTAACTAATTGTATAGTATAGCAGTAATGCAGGTGGAAATCAATAGTCCCAAAAGTGAATTTTTATATATCTCTAAAGAAGATTATACCTGATTATGGTATAATGATATAAACATTAAACACCCTAAAATCTTAACATAAAATCAAGTCAAGACTTATTTTATTTTTAATGTAGTATATTTTTGATAGGGGGAATTTTTGATGAAAAATAAAGGTACAGCCCGACTATTGGCACTTTGCATTGCCCTACTTCTTTTAGTTATGACAGGTTGCAATCAAGATTTAGCCAAGGAAAATTCGGGACAAAACGCAAAAACAGTAATCCCGCCTCTGGCGACAACCACAGGTTTCGCTAATTACCGTGAAAAAGCGGTTGATTGTTCACCGAGCGTAAAACCCTATAGGGTTGATCCCGGACTTGGCAACATAACCAATCGGGATATGTTTGAATTTTCCACGGAAGCGGAACAATTGCTGGTTGAAAACGGTTTTGTTGTGGTGCCGGGGGATGACCGGGAATTTTTTATGCTTTACGAAATCAATTCATACGAGCCTATACCCAGCTTTATTACGACTGATTCCATGTTACATAACTATCACCTGTTTTTAAGCCACTTGCTAAGGGTTATTGAAAAGGATAAATTGGCTACAGAATTAAAAGAACTGACCGAGGCCATGTTATCAGAAACAGAAAATCAATACAAAACCCTTAAAGGCACTGATTGGGAAAACGCGGCTCTACGGAACCTAGGCTTTTTTGCAGTGGCCGGAAAACTGCTAAACCCAAGCATGTCTATCCCTAAGGAAATCGCAAAGGAAGTTAATCAAGAACTCAAACTTATAAAAGATCATGAAGGTATTGAAATATCCCCCCTCATGAGTTTGGGGCAAAACCTTGACGTTTTGGATGCCCCCATGGAAGATTACTCCCAGTATATACCTAGGGGACATTATGATAACAACGAAATCCTACGTTCATATTTTAAGGCCATGATGTGGTATGGCAGAATGACCTTCAGGCTTAAAAACGAAGATGAAACTAAATCTGCAATCCTAATGACTCTGGCCCTTGGCAAAAACGACAATCTTCAAAAGTGGGATAAAATATATCAACCAACCTGCTTTTTTGTAGGTAAGAGTGACGACCTGTCATATCCTCAATACAGCGAACTTTTAGATAAAATTTATGGCAGTAGAGTGGATTTGAAAGGAATGACCACAGATAAAAATAAATGGCAAGACTTTTTAAAGGCAGCGGAAAAGCTAGAACCTCCCGAGATAAATTCAATCCCTATCTTTGATGAAGAAATACAACCTGACCGTGAAACAGAAATCAAAGGTTTTCGTTTCATGGGACAGCGATTTACCTTGGATGCTTCAATTTTCCAAAGATTAGTTTACCGTGAAGTAAAAGAAAACAAACAAGGCCAAAGAAGAATGTTGCCTAAAGCTCTGGATATTCCTGCAGCCTTGGGTTCTGAAGAAGCCTATGCTATTTTAGAAGACCAGGGTGAAACCGATTATAAAGGATACCCTGAAAATATGAACAAATTGCGTAAATACATTGCAGGTCTGGAGGATGAAACCTGGACCCAAAACCTTTATTGGAGCTGGCTCTATACCCTTGATTCCTTGATAGGTGAAAAAGGTGAAGGATATCCGTCCTTTATGCATAGCAAAGCTTGGCTTCATAAGGAACTGAATACCTTTTTATCCAGCTGGACTGAGCTCAAGCACGATACAATACTTTACGCCAAACAGATTTACGCCGAAATGGGCGGTGGTATGCCGGGTGTAGATGATCGTGGATATGTTGAACCGAACCCGAAACTCTATGCCAGATTGGCTGCTCTCGTAAATATGACCCGAGAGGGTCTGTCTACCCGGGGACTTATAGACGATAGAGACCGAGAAAACTTGGAGAGGTTGGAGCAATTAGCTCTTTCCCTGAAGGTTATTTCAGAAAAGGAACTGTCCGATATGCCCCTCACCGATGAGGAATATGACCTGATCCGTTCCTATGGCGGACAGCTTGAACATTTCTGGCTTGAGGCCCTTCGGGATGAAGGTGTTGACCATCGCTCAGCTATATATGAAAATCCGGCAGCGCTTGTTGCCGATGTGGCCACAGACCCTAACGGAAATGTATTGCAGGAAGCCACGGGACACATTTATGATATATATGCAGTGGTCCCCGTTGACGGCAGCTTAAGAATCGCCAAGGGCGGTGTTTATTCCCATTATGAGTTTGACTGGCCCATCGACGATCGCTTGAGTGATAAAAAATGGCAAGAGATGTTGAATGCCGGCGAGGTGCCACCCCTTGCCCCTTGGACGCGAACCTTCATTTCCCAATGAAACGGGTAAAGGTAACACTGCTGTGTTTTATCCTGGCAGCAGGGTTGTTGGTTGGTGTTAATTGTACTTCCTTTGACTGTAAACATAGAATATTTGATGATATTGAATCCTTTAAACGGGCTCGCATGAGACTTCCGGAGAAACATGATTCCGTTTATAGGGAATACAGAATAACCTGTAGCCAACAATATGACCTTGATGGCAACGGCAAACCTGAAGAATATGTTTTAAAAGATGGACATTTAACAGTAAAAGAAGATTCAAATATAATCTGGCAATCCTCTGAAGATTGGTGGGTAGATTATTTCTTTATCGGGGATTCAACCAATGATGGCAGGCCCAAGCTTAATCTTTCAGTATGGAAGGAAGGCAGTTTTGGCCCTTACAAGCCTTTTTGGATCAAAGATGAGGATACAAGTGTTAAAAATCACCTTTTTATATTTCAACTTGAAAAAAATAAATTTAAGCCGGTATGGCAATCCTCGAACCTGGACTGCCCAATGCTCCATGCTACCCTTATGGACCTTAACGGGGATGGCGAGAAAGAATTGGTGGTTAGGGAAGGCAGCTATACCGACCCTAAGAAATGTGAAGTAACCATATGGAAATGGGACGGTTGGGGTTTTTCCAAAATTGAATACAAATAAGTTCAGGGAAGCGACGTCAGACTGTGTGAAAAATGTCATCCTGAGCGAAGCGAAGGATCCCAAATGGCCTAAAAACGAGATTCTTCG
>JAAZJW010000258.1 GCA_012800145.1 Clostridiales bacterium
AAGGATCTATATTTTACAATAATGCTTTCGTTTATCGTGGTGTGGGTAACACGTATAAATTCTGAGTGCGTGACAAAAGGGGACGTACCCAATTTGTCACATAATTATGCGACATTAACAATGGTTTAACGATTGTTCCACTATTGTTAATGTCGCATTGTTAGGCTAATACGTAACAGCTAAAACTATAGTAGATTTATAATTTGTTGAAACAATACCAGGATTCTCGGAATTTGTCGGGTGAAATTTCAGGGAACATGTGGTTTTCACTTGTAAATTCTGGTATAATTTATTTTGGGCTATAAATATTGATTTTTCAAAATTTAGTCAAAGGGATTGGTTGAATAATATTATTTAAAAAGTGATTATTGTTATACAGAGGGTCATGTTCAGCGTTAAAGAAAGTATAACTATATGCTCAGTTATAAAAAACGTTTCAAGGGGGATAAAAATGAATGTCAAGTTTAAAAGGGTTTGGTCGTTGGTTTTGGTACTAGTTATGATATTGCCCGTAACACCATTACAGGCTTTTGCAACTGATCAAGGTGGTCAGTCAGTTATTCTACCTATAGGCGAAAATGATGCTGATACTGAATTGTTAGGTATGCAGACAAGGTCGATTTCAAAAACGCCTGTTTATTTTTCTGTAGGTTCAATTAGTGTATCTCTTCCAGATATTAAAAAACCTGAAATAATTACAGAAACAATAGATGGTGTTCGTATCCAGGCAATTGATGACAATACTATTGTAGCTCAAACTGGTAGTTTTAATATACATAGATATGATACATCATTGCGTGGGGAGACTCTTTTTGCTCTGGATTTATTAGACATTGGGTCATATCCATTACAACTGGTTTATGGGGATGTCCAGAATCCTATAACCATACCATTGGATTATGTGCTTACTGTTGTTGATGCGCCTGTAATTACAAATGGCTACATAGGTGATCTTACAGCTGGTACAGTTCATTTTCAGGTTGATTTACGGGTTGCCGGTTATGATGGGAAGGCAGATAATTTTTCGTTTTCTCTTGTAGATGAGAGTGAAAATGAAATTCCGTGCATGGCTATACATATAGAAACATGGGAAACTAGTTATGGCGTTTCCAGCCTTACGTACAGGGTTATGCCTGATTCTGAAATTATTGAAGATATGAGGTACTCGCTTAAAATTTCTGTAGATGAGGGTGAACTTTATTCTAGTGCCACAAGCATTTCAACTCGGGCACAACCTGCTTCCACAGATATAGCAATATTAGAAGTCTTGCCTGACGATACTGCCGTAGGAGGCCTTATCATTAAGGTTGGTGGTGTCATTGAAGGGGGCGAATATACGGTAACTGTGGCACAGGATCGTAGTACAGGTACAAATTACGTTTTTAACGACAAAATATCTCCCATAATGGAAAATGGTAATGGCATTTTTAAAATATCCTTGGTTAAAAACGGTATTTCACTGCCGTTATCTGCTTATCAGAATACCAATTTCTATGTGAATGTGGGTGACAATGAAGGCAATGAAGATAGTTTATCATATTATAATAAGCGGGTTTATGATAATCAACGTACCAGTTTGTCATTAGAGGAGGTTTCGAACAATAAATATAAATTTACCCTCACAGGTCAGAATATGTTATTGGATCTGTATGAGGTTGATGACTTGTATTTTGTATTAAAAGAACGTGCTAGCATAAGTGAATATGTGCAAGTAGGTTCAACAGATGGGTCCATTGAAAAATCAATTGATATAAGGGGTGATTCGGTTTATTTTGAATTTTCCGGTATATTTGTTACCGAAGAAGAACTGGCAAGTGGTAGGAGTTATCTTATTTTTCATAAGGATGAAAATTTGGCGTATGCATCTATAAAATCTGATGAAATAGATGAAACATTACGATTGAGCAGTTTTTATTCACAACAATGCGACCGGAATTCAGGAACCTTCTATTTTAATTTTGATCAATTTCTTATAGATATCACATTAGGTGGCAGTTCTGATACTGCCATAGCGCAACTTTACGATATAACAACATCAAGTGTTGTGTCAGAAACCGGGCCTATAAACGGAACGCCGGATAGTGAAGGATACTACAGTTTTTCTTTCGTAATTACTAAACCATCTTCAGTAGACGTAACCCATGATTATACAATTCATATTGTTAGTGATAATCAAACCCTGGACCTTAGCGAACATGGTTCTTCATACACATTTACATATGACGACGATATAATTTATCGGAATGATTTCAGGGTAAAGGGGCCTGTATTTGTTGGAGATGAAACCCTTACCTTAGTGTTTTTTCCCTCAGCTATAAAAAATATTCCTCCGGATTATTTCATTGAAAACAAATTAGATATTGTAAATCAAGCTATCGGTATATCATTGGCGTATTCTGATGCTGCGGCAAAATTTCTTGATCATTTATGGTATTTGGAATTGGCATTAGATAAACCTATTGGATTCGGAACATATAGCTATTGTGATTATTCAAAATTTGAAGTAATTGCTGCCGGGTCCCCCGTGCTTGGGAATTGCAGGGTTGATTCAGAAACAAAATCAGTTTATATTACGGATTGTTCCAATTTATCTGAATTGGCATATACTGCTATTTTATATGACACATCTGAAGGCGGACATGGAAAATTGGCGGATTTAACCCTAACCCGTCAGGATGCAAACACCCTGCTTGTATCAGATGGGTTGCCTTCCGATTTGTCAAATGGTTCATATACATTGGAAATCTATGCGGAGGATAAATATATTGGTGCAATTAACCTTTATGTGGACTGGAATGCGAAGGATGATAGTGTATGTACTATAAAAGGATATGATGATCAGTTAGGTGAAATACTGTACCAAACCGACAGTGGTGAAGTTTACCTTTATACGTATAATCCCGGGTATGCCTATGTTCGCTATTCGGAGGATGCTGATTTTGGTGGTGCAGATTACACCGCTATTCGGCAGTACAGACAACAAAAGATCATGCTGAGCGAAGATGATGGAATTAAAATTATATATGTTCAATTTAAAACTTCTTTAGGAGAGGAAAGCAGAGTATACACATGGACATGTGAAAAAGTTACTGAAATTATTGAGCCTACTATAGTAAAAGCTTGGTTGGCTGTAGATGGGATGGAAGTTACGCGTATACCTGAAGAAACCGATTTCACAATTAATCTCATTTCCTCTTCACGATTAGTTGATGTTTATTCAGAATTTTTCGAAACAGATGGAAGTGCATATTATAAATCATATCCTTTAATATACAAAGGGCAAACAGATGAGGGATACTTATTTCAAATAACATTAAATAGCGGGGACTACCTTTTTTATTATAAGGATTTTTCGGCGGTGAATTGTTGTTTAACTGATATTTCCGGAAACAGCGTCATTTCATCAGTTACCATACCGGTTTCTTTTAAAGCACTGGAGCATATTGTCTTCAATGACTGGGGCGATTATGGGTCTGACGTGTATACTAGCCAAAATCATTTCGAGATTAGGGGACATGCTACACCTGATGCAACAGTAACTGTAATATGTGATAACAAAGAATATTCCACACAGGCAAACAACATCGGTGCATTCTCTGTTGCGGTTACAGGTTTATCTGAAGGAGCTCATCGAGTAACAGCATCAGATAGCCGGGGGTTGTCTACTGATAATTATCAGAGCTATAATTTGATAGTAGACAAGACAGCACCCAAGATTGATACCTTAAAGGCTGCTATGGATGCAGGTAATGTCATTATAAGCTGGACGACCACATCGACGGATGTTGCATATTATCTCATTTGGGTAGATGGTGCCACAGTTAAACGTGCCGGTGATAAATATACTGCTACCAGTTATATTTCAGTGGGTTCCGTTGGCTCCACATTCAAGGTTGTGGCCGTTGATCATGCAGGGAATCAGTCTGAAGCAAAAACAGTTACTGTTGGTGATAATGAACCGCCGACTACTCCCGGTGAACCGATTTTGACAGCACATGGTACGAAAAGCATTTCCTTTAGTTGGGAGGCATCTACCGATAATGTAGCAGTATATCAGTATAAAATTTATCGGGATAGTGAACTGATAGACACTGTGGGCTATAATGTTACTTCCTATACTGATGTGGGGTTGGCCGAGGATACCACATATCAATATGAAATTTATGCCCTGGATCGTGCGAATAACGAGTCGGAGGCCGCCGAGGCGTCATTATCTACCGCAGTTTTGGCAGTTGATAGGAGCACCATTTTCGATTCAGAGTACATTAAGGAAGAAAACCCAAATGGTGTTGAGGTCAGGCTGTATTTAGATGATTCCGATGGCTATTATGCAAAAGAAAATGTCATAACGAAATTGCGGTATAAACCTTTAATAGCAGATGAATGGTCTGAACTTGTTCTTATTGGGGCACCAACTATCAGATCTGGTACCTGGATTATCGAAGATCTCACCATTGGCGAATATGAGGTATGTTTTTATGTGGTAGATGCGGAGGGAACCGAAAAGGAAACTGAGATTGCAACTGTAAAAATAAACCAGGATACAATTCCACCTGATGTAACGGTTACATACCCTTCGCCCTCTGACATTCTCAGCGGTGAGGGCCTGGTGATTCGGGGTTATTCAACTGATAATGTTGAAGTTAACAGGATTGAATTATTATATTCCATCGATGCAGGCAAAACCTATGAGGAAATTGCAACCTTGATTAATGAGGAAACATCAAGAAGGGATAACTATTCGTGGGAATATGCTTTTGATGCCTCGGCACTGCCTTCAGGCCAAATAACAATAAAAGCTGTGGCCTTTGATGGTAGGGATAATAATTCGGAAGATACTTTGGCTTTTGTTTTGGACAATACGCCACCCGAGCCACCAAACGGGTTCAACGTATCCAATACTAGTGAATATAT
>JAAZJW010000259.1 GCA_012800145.1 Clostridiales bacterium
ATTCCCCACTATGATGCTATGATGGTATGTGCCCGGGGCCTCTATTAATAGTTTCTTTAACAGCGGTTGATTTGGATTTGACAATTCCAACAATTTTAGGGGGGTTACTATGCTAAATACCGATTCCCAGGCCGGTAGCGAGCCTACTGTTAATATTGAACAGAATAACCCGTTTAGTAAACCATAAAATCCGGACATAAGGGTCTCCATTACTTCACTACTGTTTATAAATCCAATACCCACAATAGTTACCATGTTAATTACACCTATAGCAAGCCCTGAAACAAAAATATTTGCCCTTTGCTGTGTGTTGATTACACTAAAGGCACCAACTGTTCCTCCAACCAATGCCATAGCTATAAATGTAATATTGTTGCCCGTAATAATGCTGACCAATATAGTCAAACATAAATTAATAAGCAGAGCCAGTCTGGATTCAAGCAAAATTGAAAGCAGCATAGAAGAAGCAGCTATAGGAATCAAATATATTGAAATTCCCTGCACAGCTCTCGAAATTATTAATGTAAAAATAAAAATAATATAAACCATTAAAAGCCTTTTGGGTTTTGCCAACAAACCTTTATTAAATGCCATAATGTAGGCAATCGTAAGAAGTTCAATCACTAGAACCATAGCAGCGATGCCTATATACAGGACAAAATCAACCCTACCCTTATCAGTCAGGATTCCCAGTTCACCAAGTAACTCCAATCTATCACTTGTAATGGTTTCGCCTTCCCTAATTATGTTATCCCCTTTTCGTATTATTACCTTGTCCACATTCTCCCTTGCCAGTTCTATCCCCCTGTTAGTAGCCTCCTCGTCTAAAAATTTATTCGGACGAATTGTAGCATAAATTATGGAAATTGCCAAATCCTTCAGCTCATTATCAAACTCATCCAAATTTGTTATATATTCCTTAATACTGCTTTTTTGTCTTTGTAAGTCTTCAACATTTATACCCGCATTCATATTTTGGGTTGCTATCTCATTTATATAACTCTCTAAATATTTTAGTTTCTCTGAGGGGGCTGTTATGGCTACTCTTGTACTAACCATTCCTATATTTAAATCATTTTTCGATGTAAGCTGCGTTATTTTTTCTGTTTCTGTCAATTCTTCATCTTCACGAAGTCTGTATACCAACAAAAAGAAATTTTCTATGTCCTTTTTAACTTCCACATGGACACCGGGATTCAGTTTATAAACAGGTTTCACCGTGCTTGCAACTTCTTGTCTCGCGCGTTCCGTGCTAATCTTGTCTTCTATATCTTTGGGAGCTTTTATGTCTTCCGGGGCTTTTTGTCCTACCTCCAAATCAAATTTTTCCGGATTTAAACTTGTTGATAATATAAAAAACAAGCTAACAAAAAACAACAAGGCTATGGAAAGGTTTCTGATTGATTTCTTTTGAAAAAGCCTTCTGGTAGAGCTGCTCATTAGTGCACCTCCTCTGCTATTTGGTATATATGTTAATCTTATCTTTTACTTTGATTTCTTTTTAGTATCATATTTCTCATAGGCATTGACGATTTTCTGAACCAAACGATGTCTTACAACATCTTTACTCGTCAAGTATACAAATCCAATTTCACTTATGCCTTTTAGCACCTTTTCTACATGTTTCAAACCGGAATACTTGCCTTCAGGAAGATCTATTTGAGTAATATCTCCTGTCACTACCGCCTTTGAACCTAAGCCTATTCGGGTTAAAAACATTTTCATCTGCTCCCTGGTAGCATTTTGTGCCTCATCTAAAATAATAAAAGAATTGTTCAACGTCCTCCCTCGCATATAGGCCAAGGGAGCTACCTCTATCATACCCCTTTCCATATATTTTTGAAATCTCTCCGAACCGAGAATATCAAAAAGAGCATCATTTAGGGGTCTTAAATAGGGATCCACCTTGTCCTTTAAATCTCCGGGCAAAAAGCCCAAACTCTCGCCTGCCTCCACCGCCGGCCTCGTTAAAATAATTCTATTTACTTCTTCGTTCCTGAGAGCCTTCACCGCCATGGTAACCGCTAAATAAGTTTTACCGGTACCGGCAGGGCCTATGCCAAATGTTAAATCTTTAGACTGTATTTGTTCAATATATCTTCTTTGTCCCATGGTCTTCGGCTTAATGGGTTTATTCCTGTCTGTAATAAATATTATATCCCCGGCTAGGGATTGTATTTGCTCCTGCTCCCCTCTCGATAACAATTCTATAGCATAAGATACATTTTGCGTTGTGAGACTTTCCCCTTTCCTGACCAATTCCATCAATTGCCCTATTAGCTTCTCACCCAATAAAACATTGTCTTTATCCCCTATAATTAGGATATCTCCGTTCCTTTGTACAATATCTATTTCCAAGGATTGGTTGATTATCTTTAAATTTTCGTCAAAGTTACCAAATAATTGCCTAACAAAATCCTGTTCTCTAGCCTCTATTCTCTTTTTAAATTTGTTTTCCAATAATTAGTCCTCTCCAATCTGTAGTATCCTTTGCTCTACAATATCCTCCAACACTTCTATAATAACTTTACCATATAAAACCCCATCTTTAACAACAAAATCAACTTGCGTATTTAAAATTTCTGCCTCAAAAGGTATTTCTTCC
>JAAZJW010000260.1 GCA_012800145.1 Clostridiales bacterium
AATCAAAAGCATTTTTGGACTTTTTGTCCACAAAAGAGGCTGTGGCTATATTTGAAAAGTATGGATTTTCAATGAAATAAGAAAAGAAAGTAGGAATTATAATGGATTATTCTCCCTTGCTAATATCATTAAAGACTTCAATTATAGCAACTTTCATTACATTTTTAATCGGTGTATATGTTGCATACTTAGTTACAAAGTTAAATAGGTTTAAAGGGCTGATAGATGGAATATTGACCCTACCTTTAGTTTTGCCACCTACTGTTGTAGGTTTTTTTCTCTTAATTTCTTTGGGGAAGAACAGTATAGTGGGAAAGTATCTAGCCTTGTATGATAAGTCTGTTGTTTTTTCTGTGACAGCCGCCATCATAGCATCTACTGTAGTTTCTTTGCCTCTGATGTACAGAACTACTAGGGGAGCCTTCGAACAGTTGGATAGAGATATTATTCATGTTGCTAAGACACTTGGTTTGTCGGAACACAAAATATTTCTAAAAATAATGTTACCCAACAGTTTTCCCAGTATAATGGCCGGTACCATATTGGCCTTTGCCAGAGCACTGGGGGAATTCGGAGCTACTATTATGGTGGCAGGTAATATACCCGGCAAAACCCAAACCATGTCAGTGGCAGTTTATACTGCTGTTCAAGCAGGAAATAGGCCTCTGGCCTATCAATGGGTGTTTGTTATGGCCATAATTTCTTTTGTCTCCATGATTATCATGAATAAGTTTGACAAAAATCAATTTAGCAGGGCCGGAAAGGCAGTGAATTGATATGCTATATATTGATATAAAAAAGAAACTAGGGGATTTTACACTGGATATTGGAATAGAAACCAATAAGGAAACTTTGGCCCTGTTTGGGGCTTCGGGTTGCGGTAAAACCGTTACCTTAAAGTGTGTGGCGGGAATTGAAAAACCTGATGAGGGGGAAATTGTTCTAAATGATAAAATATTGTTTTCCAGCAAAAAAAAGATAAATCTTCCTCCTCAAAAACGAAATGTAGGCCTGTTATTTCAAAGTTATGCTCTGTTCCCTAATATGACGTTGGAGGAGAATATCGCTATTTCCATTCCTAAAAATTGCCCCAATAAAGATAAAATAATAAAAGAGAAAATAAGTGAGTTTTCCCTTGAGGGTCTGGAAACCAACTATCCTCACGAACTATCCGGTGGACAGCAGCAGAGGACAGCACTTGCCAGAATGTTGGTAAATGAGCCGGAAATTTTGATGCTGGATGAACCTTTTTCCGCGCTGGACGAGCATCTGAGATGGAAACTGGAGCAGAGGTTAATCACTACTTTACGTGATTATGGGAGGACTGCTCTGTATGTGTCCCATAATAAGGATGAAGTTTACAGAATAGCTGACAAAATAGCTATTTATAATCAAGGCAGCATTAAAGCAATTGGTGGAAAACAGGAAATATTTAATAGGCCCGGAAACGTAAATGCAGCCAAATTGATCGGATGCAATAATATTTCCAGGGCAAAAAAAATAGACAAAAACAGGGTTTACGCTATAGACTGGGATTTGGAATTAGAGTCGGGAGAGGCAGTGCAAGATGGTCTTAAGTACATAGGTATATATGGTAATAATTTAGATATCTCCAGTGATATGACGTCTAAAAATACTTTTTTAATGGAGATAATAAATAAGATTGAAAATCCTTTTTCCGATACTTTAGTATTAAAACATGAAAGGAATGAAAGCACTTCTTACAATTCCTACATATATTTAGAAATTAATTCAAAAGAATCCTTGGATGTTCTATCTTTGAAGGAACCTATTTATGTACATTTTAAAAAGGAAAATTTGTTGTTATTATATTAACAGGGATTTACATAGCAACATTATCTTGTACCAAGTAATCTAAAAGAGACTCGAGGGCAGGGGTAACCCCTAGCCTTGGGTCTCTATTTTGTGGTTTAAAATGGAGAATTCAATAATTGTACAGTTACCTGCATTCCAATGTAACTTGGTTATCTGACAAGTCTTTTCACTAAAGTCTTTTGTAAAATATTAGACCTTTAAACAATGGCTGTATGTTGTAAAGGCTTTAAAATTGTTTTTAAAAGATATATAATAGACAATGTTAGAATTAATTTATATATAATACTGCAAGGGGTGGAATCGGATGTGGCTGGATTCTGTGAAAACGGGCATTAAGAAAGGCTTAGAAACTATATGGTTATTAAGTAAAACCATAGTACCTGTATACATATTGGTAACTGTATTAAACCATACCCCCGTAATAGGATGGATTACTGCCTTGTTTAAACCCCTGATGCGGGTTTTTAATTTGCCCGGTGAGGCTGCAATTGTTTTGGTTATCGGAAACATACTCGACACATATTCTGCGGTGGGTGCTATCAAAGCTATGCAACTGACCGTTAAGGAAATTACAACCTTATCCATAATGATTTCTATTTCCCATTCCTTATTAGTAGAAACTGCGGTTATAAAAAAATTGGGTTTTAAGGTTTCGCATGCTTTAATAACCAGGATCGGCTTGGCGATTATTTTTGGCATAATAGTTGGAAGGGTTGGTGCATTGATATGATTAATGTTTTAAAGGAAGCAATCACAGGCAGTTTTGAATCAATCTTTCTTATATCCATTATTGTATTCCCTTTGATGGTAATACTACAAATAGCGAAGGATTACAAATTCTTGGATAGGATTTCTAATTTCTTCAGGTTTCTTGCCAGGTTTTTTGGTATGTCGGAGGACTCCACATTGCCTTTGTTGGTAGGAACCACTTTTGGTATAGTTTATGGGGCCGGGGTTATAATACAGAGTTCAAAAGAGGGCAACATTTCCCAGAGGGATATGTTTTTGGTTTCAGTGTTTTTGATTGTCTGCCATGCCATTATAGAGGATACACTTATTTTTGTGGCAGTCGGTGCCAATGGCTACATATTGGCCGGC
>JAAZJW010000261.1 GCA_012800145.1 Clostridiales bacterium
ATAGTAAAGATATATATTCTTTTACAGAGAGTTCCCGCTTGGTGAGAGGGGCATAAGAAAATATCTTGAACACACCTCTGAGCTATGCACCGAAACCTTACAGGAAGTAGACTGCATCGGAAAATTTGCACCCGTTATAGTGCTAGAGTATAACCAACAATTTATTTTGGCGTACTTGATGAGGCCGGCACTGTGAGGTGTCGATAAAAAGAGGTGGGAACGCGTGAGTATAACTCTCGTCCTCTAGTTTTTAAACTAGAAGGCGAGAGTTAATTTATTTTAGGGGATAATTTTCATACGCAGAGGCGAATTCATTCGCCGGCAAACACATGAAGGAGGTAACCGATGAAACTGCGAAGAGTACTGTTACCCGAAGGGGTGCAGGATTTACTCATAAATGATTGCATATACAGACGGCAAATAGAAGACAAATTTATGGAGAATTTCAAACAATCGGGGTATATGGAGGTCAATAGTCCTGCGCTGGAATATTACGACCTTTTTTCCAGGGACTACTTAGCCAACAACGGCGATAACACATTCAAATTGGTGGATACCAACGGCAAAATTCTGGTATTACGTCCCGATTGTACGGTTCCTATAGTCAGGATGCTCTCCACCAAAATGAAGGATTTTGTCTTTCCATTGAGGCTGTGTTATGTGCAGGATGTATTTCGTATAGACGAGGAACAGGCAGGAAAAAGGAGAGAATTCAGGCAGGCGGGGGTGGAGTTATTCGGAATAGGTTCATACAAGGCAGATGTAGAAATAATTATTATAGCCATAGAAAGCTTGAAACATCTCGGGTTGGAGAATTTTCAAATCGACATAGGCCAAACAAAGCTATTGAGGGGGATTTTAGAAACCACGGAAATAGAGGAAGACGAAAAACAGTTAATCATTCAGAACATGGAAAACAAAAATCTCGTGGCCCTGAATGAACTGGTAGAACGACTGCCCATAGCGAAAGATATAAAATCCATATTAAAACAGTTGCCGAAATTATTTGGGAAACCTGAGGAAGTATTAAACGAAATAAACAACCTTCCGCTGACACCCTCTATGAAGGAGGCAGTGGGAGAACTGGAGAAGATATATAAAAGGATTGAGGAATATGGCCTGGGCAGATATATAAAACTGGACCTGGGAATGATCACTACCTTAAAATATTATAGCGGGGTAATCTTTAAAGGTTTTACCAAAGATTTAGGGAAAGTATTGTTAAGTGGAGGCCGTTATGACGGACTCTTAAAAGACTTTGATATGGATATACCTGCTACCGGTTTTGCATTTTCGGTAAATAAGGTTACAAAAGCATTGAAAATACAGCGCAATTTGGAAATGCAGGGTAAAAAACATGTGCTCATATTGGAGGACGAGAATTCTAAAGCAACTGCAGACATATTAAACTCCCTGAGACAAAAAGGCTATATAGCGGAAGTGAATCTTTTGAAAAACAGGAAAGACCTGGAGGAATATATAAAACGAAGGGAAATAGATGAAATAATAAAGGTAGATAAGGACGGAAACATAAATGTGGTTGATGATTTGGAGGGATATAGATGCAGAAGGTAAAAATAGCTATGACAAAAGGCAGGTTGCTAAAACATACTATTAAATTGCTGGAAGATGCCGGAGTAGATTGTCAGCCATTGAAGGAAGACAACAGAAAACTGGTATTCCTGTTACCTTGTTATAATATAGAAGCTATTTTGCTAAAGGCTGCAGACGTCCCCACCTATGTAGAACATGGGGTGGTGGATATGGGAGTTGCAGGCAAGGATGTTCTGCTGGAACAGGAAAAACAACTATATGAAGTGATAGATTTAAAATTCGGCAAATGTAAGTTTGCCGTTGCAGGGAAACCTTCTATGAAAGGCGGAAAGAAGCATTTGGTTGTAGCTACAAAATATCCGAATGTTGCGAAAAATCATTTCGCCCAAAAAGGGCAATCCGTAGAAATTATAAAACAGGAAGGTTCTGTGGAGTTGGCTCCCCTAATGGGGTTGTCCGATGTGATTGTGGATATCGTGGAAACAGGCAAAACCCTAAAAGAGAACGGCCTGATAGTGTTGGAGGAAATAGCTGACATAAGTGCACGTTTAATTTTAAATGAAGTCAGTTATAAAACCAAGAAAAAAGAAATAACCGAAATTGTTAATTTGATTGAAAAGGCGGTAGACAATTAGAGTCTGATTGATTGGGAGGTATAGAAGAGCGAACTTTTATGTCTGCTCGAAAAGGAGGATTATAATCAATGATAGAAATAATTGACCTGAGGCGTTCTAAAAATCCTGAATTTTTAAAGGAGTTAAAGAAGAGGGCTACAGTGGACTTTAGGGACTATGAGAGAATTGTACAAAATATTCTAGCCGGAGTAAGAGAAAAAGGCGACCCGGCGTTGCTAGGATATACGGAAAAATTTGATGGAGTGGATTTAAGCGATACGGGGATGAAGGTAATTGATGCGGAAATAGCAGAAGCCTATAATGAAGTTTCGGAGGACTTTTTAAAGGCAATAAGGTTAGCCATTAAAAACATAACCGATTATCATAGGAAACAGCTTCAAAATTCATGGTTCACTTCCTCTGACGGCATTATGCTGGGGCAAAAAGTGACCCCCATAGCCAGTGTGGGAATTTATGTGCCCGGTGGCACAGCTGCCTATCCTTCTTCTGTGTTGATGAATGCCATTCCCGCCAAGGTAGCGGGGGTAAAGAGGATTGTGATGGTAACCCCCCCAAATAGAAAAGGTAAACTATCAGCAGGAGTTTTGGTGGCGGCAAAAGAACTGAACATTGATGAAATATACAAAGTCGGCGGTGCTCAAAGTATAGGCGCCCTTGCTTATGGAACGGAAACCATAGAAAGGGTCAGCAAAATTGTGGGGCCCGGGAATATTTATGTTGCCACCGCCAAAAGGGAAGTTTACGGATATGTGGATATTGATATGATTGCGGGTCCCAGTGAGATTTTGGTGGTTGCCGATGATTCTGCCGACGCTAAATATGTGGCGGCGGATTTGCTCTCCCAAGCTGAACACGACGAACTGTCTTCCGCGATTGCCATCACCACTAGTGAAGAATTAGGGAAGGCTATAGCCGAAGAAGTTGAAAAACAAATTGGGACACTGGAAAGAAAAGATATAATTGAGAAATCCCTAGCCAATTATGGTAAGGTTATTTTAGTAGAAAATTTAGAAGAGGCCATAGAATTAGCTAATGAAATTGCTCCGGAACATTTGGAACTGTGTGCAAGAAAACCCTTTGATTTATTGAACAAGGTGGAGAATGCAGGCGCCATATTTTTGGGCAATTATTCCCCTGAACCTTTGGGTGATTATCTGGCAGGGCCTAATCATGTGTTACCGACCAGCGGAACAGCCAAATTTTATTCGCCGTTATCCGTAGATGATTTTATAAAAAAATCCAGCATTATTTATTATAACAGAGAGTCTTTGCAAGGTATAAAAAATGACATTATGGTTCTGGCGGAATCGGAGGGATTGACTGCACATAAAAATTCCATTAAAGTGAGGTTTGAATAATTATGTTAGATAGTTTAGTTAAGGATAACATCAAAGGGCTCTTACCATATAAGGTAAAGGAATATACAGATATAATAAAGCTGGATGCCAATGAGAATAACAGTGCGGCTTACTTGTTGAACGAAAAGCTGTGTGAGGCTATAATGGGGCTGGAAATAAATAAATACCCGGATTCGGACTGCACAGAACTCAGAAATATGTTGGCAAAGGAACTGAATTTAGATGCTCGACAAATAATGGTGGGTTGCGGATCAGACCAATTAATCTCCCTTATTATGAGTGCCTTTATAGGCAACGGTGACAAAATGCTGACCCATATTCCTACCTTCGGCATATATAAAATTGCTGCACAAATAGAAGGAGGGATCACTGTTGAGGTGCCTCTAAACGAAGATTTCAGTTTTGACTTAAGCAGTTTTGTGGAGGCTATGGAAAGAGAAAAACCCAAAGTCATATTTCTCACCAACCCCAATAACCCTACAGGGAATGTTATACCAAGGGAACAGATAACAAAAATTGTGCAGTTGAGCAAAGGAATAGTAGTTATAGACGAGGCCTATTATGAATTTTATGGGGATAGTGTAATTGATTTAGTGGATAAGTATGAAAATCTGGTTGTCTTGAGAACTTTATCAAAGGCGTACGGATTGGCGGGTGCCAGGGTCGGCTATGGTGCTGCTTCAGGACAACTTATGGATATCCTGTACAAGGTAAAACCTCCTTACAATGTTACCAGTCTGAGTCAAGTTGCCGCCAAGGTTTGTTTGGCAAACAAAAAAGTGCTGCACGATACGGTAAAAGAAACCATTGAGGAGCGGGGGAAAATGATAAATTCGTTAAAAGAAATCCCGAATCTAGAGGTTTTCGAAAGCCATGCTAATTTTGTTTTATGTAAATTAAATGATGCCAAAGGTGTCTATGATTATTTATTGAATAACAGGGTTTTGGTGCGGTACTTCGGGGAAGAAGGTCCCCTGGCAAATTGCCTTCGTATTTCAATCGGTACTAAAGATGAGAATGCACAGGTTGTAGGATTGCTTAAAAAATTGATGTCATCTTGAAAGGCCATGGGGACAGGTCCTACCTAATCTGCATTTTTGTCATCCTGAAACAGACAGGATAAATCCGGCCCCCGAAGAATTTCCATCTCCATGTCATTCTGAGACGATCAGTATAAGCTTGACCCCCGAAGAATCCCAATCCAAATATCATTGCTATGAAAATCGTAGGGGTGGACGACCCTGTCCACCCTGGGCAGACAGAGTCGTCAGACTGTGTGAAAAATGTCATCCTGAGCGAAGCGAAGGATCTCAAATGGCCTAAAAACGAGATTCTTCGCTACACTCAGAATGACAAAAAGCGAGAAAAGTGCTTTTTCACACAGTCTGGCGTCTGTCCCTACCTAACCTGCATTTTTGTCATCCTGAGACGGACAGTATAAACTGGCCTCCGAAGGATCTGTATTCCAAATGTAGGGGTGGACAACCCTGTCCACCCCGGACAGACAGAGTCGTCTGCCCCTATCCAAAGGATGGACATCGGGGATTTGACCCCCGAAGGATCTATATTTAAAAAGGAGTAAAATAATAAAATGAAAAACAGAACCTATAGTTTAGAACGTTCAACCACGGAAACCACCATAAAAATCGACATAAATATAGACGGTAAAGGCGAAAACAACATAAATACAGGAATCCCATTTTTCGACCATATGTTACAACAAATAGCCAGACACGGTTTCATAGACCTGAACATACAAGCAAAGGGAGACATAGAAGTAGATTTTCATCATACGGTAGAAGACGTCGGAATTGCTTTAGGACAGGTTGTCGCCAAGGCCCTGGGGGACAAAAAGGGAATAGTGAGATATGCTACCTCTTTTATTCCTATGGATGAAGCCTTGTCCATGGTAGCCATGGACATAAGTGGCAGGCCTTTCCTACATTATGAAGCAAATTTCACAGGTGAACTGACCGGAAATTTCGAGGTGCAGTTGGTAGAGGAATTTTTTAGAGCACTGGCCTTCAACAGCGGCATGACCCTCCATATTAGAAACCTGTACGGCAAAAACAATCATCATATTATTGAAAGTATGTTTAAGGCCTTTGCCAAGGCGTTGGATAAAGCAACCCGATTCGATTCAAGGATCGAGGGAGTCCTGTCTACGAAAGGGAAATTATAAAACCTAACGAAAGCGAGCGTGATAATGGGACGAGGGGACAGGTACCTTTTCCCAGTTCTACAGTGTCCTCTCGTCCCATCCCAATCCTCTCGTCCCACCAAACTTGGGGAAACTGGGAAAAGGTACCTGTCCCCTCGTCCCAGAGAGGGAGTTTTGTCTACTAAAGGGAAATTATAAAACCTAACGAAAGTGAGCGTGATAAAATACATGTTAATCTACCCTGCAATAGATATAAAAAACGGCAAGTGTGTCATGCTGACCCAGGGCAAATTTGATAGAGAAACAGTGTACCATGAAGACCCCAAAGAGATGGCAAAATTTTGGCAACAACAAGGAGCAAAGGCCCTGCATATTATAGACCTGGACGGTGCACTAGAAGGCAAAATCAAAAATTTTGAAATCATCAGGGGAATCGTAGAAAAAATAGATATTCCCATTCAGGTAGGGGGCGGTGTCAGAAATCTGCAAACAATCGGGACATTGATTGATATCGGTGTGGATAGGGTAATAATAGGTACTAAAGCGGTTCAGGACGAAAAAATGCTCAAAGAGGCGGTGGATACATACGGGAAAAAAATTATAGTAGCCATAGATGCCAAAAATGGTTTTGTTGCTATGGATGGTTGGACTGAAACAAGTACAACAGATGCCCTGCAGTTCGCTAAAAAAATAGAACAACTGGGTATAAAAACTGTTATTTATACGGATATAGCAAAGGACGGGATGCTGGAAGGCCCCAATTTCGAAGCAATCAAAAATATAAATGATAGTGTATCCATAGATGTTATAGCCTCCGGAGGGGTATCCTCCATGGGGGATCTAAAAAAACTATCGGAAATCGGCGTGGCGGGTGCTATTGTCGGAAAAGCCCTTTACGAAGGGAAAATAAATTTAACTGATTTAGAGGTGATATAAAAAATGAAGGGAAAAAGGATTATTCCTTGTTTGGATATAGATAAGGGAAGGGTAGTAAAAGGCGTGAAGTTTGCGGACTTAGTTGACGCGGGCGACCCTATAGAAATCGCAAAAGCCTATGAATCCCAAGGTGCAGATGAACTGGTACTATTGAACATCAGTGCAACCGAGGAGGGCAGGAAAGAATTATTGGATGTGGTAGAAAAAATAGCAGGCAGCATATCCATTCCCTTAATAGTGGGGGGAGGAATTAAAAGTGTGGAGAACTTCAGACAAACAATAGAGAGCGGTGCGGATAAAGTTTCTATAGGCTCTGCCACTGTTTACACACCTTCCATTATTACGGAGTGTGCGGAGATTTTCGGTTCCCCCACAGTTGTTGCGTCAATTGACGTAAAACAGTATAAAGATGATGTCTACAGTGTATATATAGAAGGTGGGAAGGAAGATGCGGGACTGGAAGCAATAATTTGGGCCAGAACGGTAGCGGGACTGGGTGCCGGGGAAATTCTACTTACGGGCATAGACAAGGACGGTACTAAAAGCGGATATGACATCGGTATCACAAGAAGAATAAGCGAAATGGTAAAGATTCCTGTAATAGCCTCAGGCGGTGCAGGTAAGTTGGAAGATTTTTATGATGTTTTTACAGAGGGTAAGGCGGATGCCGCCCTTGCAGCTTCCCTATTTCATTTTGGGGAAGTCGATATCAAAAGACTCAAGCAGTACTTAGTCAGCAGAGGAATCCGTATAAGAAAGGGAAGAGCACAGAAATGGACAAACTAAAAGGTTTAAAGTTTGATGAAAATGGATTGATACCGGCCATAATTCAGGATGCCGATACAAAAGAGGTTCTGATGCTTGCCTATATGAATGAAGACTCCCTAAAGAAAACTCTGGGAACAGGTGAAACCTGGTTTTGGAGCCGCAGCAGGAAAGAATTGTGGCACAAAGGGGAAACATCGGGACATATCCAAAAGGTGAAAAGTATAAATTATGATTGCGATGGAGATACTCTTTTAATCGGAGTGGAACAAAAAGGAGTGGCGTGCCACACAGGAGCGAGAAGCTGTTTTTTCAATCTCCTTTATCTTTATGAAGGGGAAAGGGGAGAAAAGATAGATTCCGATATAATAGAAAGATTATATGCCATTATTACAGATAGAAAAGAAAACCCCAAGGAAAACTCCTATACGAACTATTTATTTGATGAAGGATTGGATAAGATTTTGAAAAAGATCGGGGAAGAATCGGCTGAAGTTATTATAGCTGCCAAAAATCCCGACAGGAACGAACTGATTTATGAAACCGGTGATTTATTATATCATCTGTTGGTTTTGCTGAAAGAAAAAAATGTTGTTCCCGAGGAGGTTTTTGCGGAATTGAGCAGCAGATTCAAATAAGAAAACCATGGGTAAAGTCCTTCTGCCGGATAAAGATTGGACAGGCAGGACAGCCCATGGTTTTTAATGCAGTGAAAAGTCCCGACCTCCAGGGTTTTCACTATTTTTTATCCTATCTGGGAATACAAACTATTTGGCCTATCTGTAAAGCATTTGGATTTACACCCGGATTAGCGGCAACAATGGCACCCACTGTTGTGTTAAATCTTATGGAAAGGAGATAAAAGGAATCTCCGGCTCTTATGGTATAGGGTGTTGTTCCCGCGGGACAGGTATGTGATGGTGGCGTGACTCCGCAATTAACGCCGAGTGCGGTCCATGTTTGCACACCTACTATTCCGTCCACAGGAATATGTGAATCCCTTTGGAAGGCCATAACAGCTGTTTGTGTTCGGGAGCCAAAAATGCCGTCGATGGGACCGGGGTCATATCCTTCGTTTCTCAGGAGTTGTTGAAGACGCGTTACCGAGGCACCTCTACTGCCGATTCTCAATGTGGGACATGCGCCTGTTGGGGGCGGCCCGGGACCGGGTCCTGTGGGTATACAGACTACTTGGCCTATGGATAATCTGTCGGGGTTAACCCCGGGATTAGCCGCTAACATAGCATCGAGAGACACGCCGTGTGATATGGATAATTGATAAAAGGTATCACCGGCTCTGATGGTGTATGACATTGTGCCGCTAGGGCAGGAATGTTGGCTATAAAACATAATTAGGTTCCCTCCTTTATTATAGGATCAGCATGAATACGACAGATAAAGAAAAAAATAAGGGGGCATGTTTAGAACGCTGCATTTTTATCGTTTCGTTTATTTTTCTCTATTGTAATTCGATGCTGTTTATTATGATAGATATACCATGGAATCATGGTATACTATAGTATATTTGGCAGGATAGGAATTGGTGCCCATCGTGTTCTAACAGGCCGAATAGGCTTACAAAATTTGTTCCTGTGCGGACACTAAAACATATTTAAAATTTCAACAAAAACTCATTGACATAGTATAGATATCCTTAC
>JAAZJW010000262.1 GCA_012800145.1 Clostridiales bacterium
AAATTCTTGAACAGCTAAAAACATTTGGCATTCCCGTGCTCAACCTGGAATGTTTAGCAAAAAATAGCGGTTCCGTATTTGGAAAAATAGCTTACCAAAACGAAAAACCTGTCACTCAAAAAACATTTGAGGCATTGCTTTTTGAAACCTTAAGACTGAACAACAACAAATATATGGTTACAGAAAGTGAGGGACGCCGTTTAGGAAGCGTATCATTACCTAAAAACCTATGGAAGGCAATAGTTGAAGGAACTCATATCCTAATTAACACAGATATGGAAACCAGAATTAAAAGATTGGTCAATGACTATGTAATTAAGATTTCCAATTGCAACATTCTATTGGAAAATGCCGTTACCCATTTAAAAAACAAAATAGGGGAAAAGAGGGTAAATCAACTCATTTTATGGATTGAAAATCAGGAATATTCAAAGGTTGCAGAAGAGCTGATTATCAATTATTATGATCCCCTATATAAAAAATCCGTGGAAGATTATAACTATGTAATAGAAATTAACTCCATAAATATAAAAAAAGCTGTAGATAAAATAATTAAATTTTATTATAACCTGGAAAATAAACAAATTTAAGGATACAATCGATTTAACAATATACAACCCTCACTAATAAATGTGTTTTATAGTAAGGCGTGATAGGGGAAGGTACAGATGAATTTAGCTAACAAATTAACTATGTTAAGAATTTTTTTAATTCCTGTTTTTATGGTATTTCTTCTAAATAAAATACCTCACGGCGCATCAATTGCTGCGGGAATATTTATAGTTGCAGCAATTACCGATACATTGGATGGATATATTGCAAGAAAAAGAAATGAAATCACAAACCTAGGTAAATTTATGGATCCTTTGGCCGATAAGCTCCTGGTTTCCGCTGCCCTTATTTCTCTTGTTCAAATGGGGAAATTATCCGCCTGGGTAGTAGTTGTAATAATAGGAAGGGAGTTCACCATAAGCATATTAAGAGCTGTTGCCGCAGCTGAAGGAAGAGTTATAGCTGCCAGCTTGTGGGGAAAAACCAAAACAATATTTCAAATTATCGCTATTATATCTATTTTAATAAATAATTTTCCCTTTAACTATTTTAATTTTCCCTTTGATACAATAATGGTATGGTTGGCTGTAATATTCACTATAATATCGGGTGTAGATTACATTATAATAAACATGGATATATTAAAATAATATTTATAAATATTATTGACTGTTTATATTTTATGGGTTATAATGTTATTAGAACATTTGTTCGGTATAATTAGAAAGGTAGGTGAGCCGGATTTGGTCCGGCATAGCATGGAGAAGAAAAAGGCATTGGATATGGCCATTGCACAAATTGAAAAACAGTTTGGCAAAGGTTCCGTTATGAAACTGGGAGGAGACACTAAATTAAATGTAGAAAGTATATCGACCGGTTCCATTGCGCTCGACGTGGCCTTAGGCACCGGGGGTGTCCCAAGGGGGAGAATTACCGAAATTTTTGGTCCGGAATCTTCAGGTAAAACAACGGTTTCACTTCATATGATTGCTGAAACCCAGAAAAATGGGGGTATAGCCGCATTTATCGATGCAGAACATGCGCTTGATCCTGTTTATGCAAAAAACCTGGGTGTTGACACCGAAAACCTAATTGTATCCCAACCCGACACGGGTGAACAGGCCCTCGAAATTACAGAGGCCCTTGTCAGAAGCGGTGCTGTCGATATAGTCGTTATAGACTCAGTTGCAGCTCTGGTTCCGAAAGCCGAAATCGAAGGAGAGATGGGTGATACCCATGTAGGTTTGCAAGCACGCTTGATGTCACAGGCATTGAGAAAGCTGGCAGGATCAATCAGTAAATCGAGAACAATTGTGGTTTTTATAAATCA
>JAAZJW010000263.1 GCA_012800145.1 Clostridiales bacterium
AAAAAATGGGGTCCAATATACTATTCCGGTTCAGGAAGTATTGGACAAGGTCAGAGATTATGAAGACATAAACATTCCACCCAACAAAAGGCATAAAAGAATATGCTATGTTTGTGCCGAGGATAATGCAGACCTAAAAGAAATCGAAAATAAAATAAAAACTATGCCGGGCTATTTTGTCGGCTATGATACATCCGTATTTTTTATATCTGAGGAAGAAATGATAAGGAATCATAGCAAAATGCCTCATGGAGGGGTAGTCATTCAGACCGGGGTTACCGGGGAAGATAACAGGCAGACTATAGAATTTAAACTTACTCTTGATAGCAACCCGGAATTTACCTCATCGGTTGTGGTTGCCTATGCAAGGGCGGTATTCAGGTTGTCAGAGGAAGGCAAAACCGGTGCCATCTCTGTGTTTGATGTGCCCCCTGCCTATTTGTCACCGATGTCGGGGGAGGAGCTGAGAAGGAAACTATTATAGAATCCAAGTTATAGATTTAGATAGGTGCACCGGAAACCAGCAGACTATGTGAAATTTGTCATTCCGGGCTTCGGCTTTGTGTCATTCTGAGCATAGCGAAGAATCTCGTTTTTAAACCATTCAAGATCCTTCGCGGGCCGGATTTATTCTGTATGTCTTAGGATGACAATAAGTAAGAAAAGATAAGGAGTGAACTATGAGACCCTTAGCAGACAGGATACGCCCTGTAGATTTAGATGAAATAGTTGGACAAGACCATATTATAGGTAAAGACAAACTGTTAAACAGAATCATAAAATCCGGTAAGGTGCCCAATATGATCTTTTTCGGTCCTTCGGGAACCGGCAAGACTACCGTAGCCGGTATAATGGCAAAGGCTTCCGATAAGAAGTTTTTCAAATTGAACGGAACAAGTACAAATATCGACGATATCAAAAACATTATTTCCCAAATCGGTACCTTTGGCACCATGAACGGTATTTTATTATATATAGACGAACTGCATTATTTAACAAAGCGCCACCAACAATCCATACTTGAATATATAGAAAACGGGGATGTAACCCTTATCGGGAGCACTACTGAAAATGTTAACTTTTCTATATTCAATGCCCTGCTGAGCAGATCTACTGTTATAGAATTTAAGGCTCTACATTCCGATGATATAATCAAGGGACTAAAAAGAGCCATATCCCTGGAAGAAAAAAGGCTGAATATAAAAGTTACGTATGGGAATGATGTTTTAAATTATATCGCGGAGGTTGCGGGGGGAGACCTCAGAAGAGCCCTTAACACAACAGAGCTGATAATAAACACATACATTATTTACAATTCTGATAAAATCAATATAGATATGGAAAAGGCCATAGAATGCTCACAGAGCAAAATTATTAATTATGATAGAAACGGAGATAACCACTATAACATGCTAAGTTTCCTGCAAAAAAGCATAAGGGGTTCAGATGAACAGGCCAGTATACATGCCCTGGCGAGACTGATTAAAGGTGGGAACCTGGCCCCTATTTGCAGAAGACTTCTGGTTATTGCATCCGAAGACATAGGATTAGCCTATCCGCAGGCGATTTCCATAGTAAAGGCTTGTACAGATTCCGCTCTGCAGCTTGGTTTACCCGAGGCCAGAATACCATTGGCCCAGGCCACTATACTGCTCGCCTCTTCACCTAAATCCAATTCGGTGTACAAAGCAATTGATGCTGCCCTGGCCGACTTAGATAAAATTGATGTAGGCCAAATACCCATTCACCTATGTGATGCACATTCAAATTCTTTTGCTAAAAACAGGGAGGCCTATTTATATCCCCACGATTACCCTAACAACTATGTAGAACAACAATATATGCCTGAAAACATTAAACATAAGGTTTATTACAAATACGGAAACAACAAATTCGAACAATCTATAAAATCTTATTGGGACAAAGTCAAACAAAAACCGAAAAAATAGGGGT
>JAAZJW010000264.1 GCA_012800145.1 Clostridiales bacterium
ACTAATCCTGCTCGTCTCAGGATGACAAAAATGTGGGGTCTTCATAGCAATGACAAAAAGCGAGAAAAGTGCTTTTTCACACAGTCTGTCGTCTGCCCCACAAAAAAAGCAGTGCTGTGGTTTGTTGTGATATGAGCAATACGTGTAAATTCTGAGATGAACAAAATAGATTTAATCCGGGAGGACCTATTGAATCTTTAAAATAAAAAAGGAGTCCGGAAGATATGAAACTTATCTATAAAGGTAAAACAAAAGATGTATACGATTTAGAAAATGGTAATTACTTACTTAAATTTAAAGATGATGTTACAGGTGAGGAGGGTAAATTTGATCCGGGTGCTAATACAGTGGGTTTAACTATAGAAGGGATGGGCAAATCCGGGCTTAAGCTGACAAAATATTTTTTCGAAATATTAAAAAATAATTCTATACCCACCCATTATGTTGATGCAAATATCGAAAAATCCACCATGACGGTGAAACCTGCTACCATGTTCGGCAACGGGGTTGAGGTTATCTGTCGTTATAGAGCGGTGGGCAGTTTTTTACGCCGTTATGGGATGTATGCGAAAGAAGGACAGGAATTGGATGCCTTTGTGGAATTTACCCTCAAGGATGATGAACGCAATGATCCGCCTATATCGGAAGACGCCCTCCATATGTTAGGAATATTAACAAGGGAAGAATATAAAATTATAAAGGATTTAACCAGGAAAATTTGTAATATAATAAAGGAGGATTTGGCCGAAAAGGATATAGAACTTTACGACATCAAGTTAGAATTTGGCAAGGTAGGGGAAAAAGGAAAAATTGTTCTAATAGATGAAATTTCGGGTGGAAACATGAGGGCATATAAGGACGGAAAATATATAGAACCGTTACAACTGGAAAAGTTAATTTTGGCCGATTAATGAGCTGCGGAACCCTATATTTTTGTCATCCTAAAACGTCAGACTGTGTGAAAAATGTCATCCTGAGACGGACAGCATAGGTCTGACCTGCGAAGGATCCCGTTTTATTACAATGACATATTTATGGATTAGGAGATGAATATATGCGTAAACTTTTGAGATTTGTGAAACCCTATCGCCTTGCAATTATAATAGGCTCGGGCTTGATATTCATACAGGTTATTTTAGAATTGCTTTTGCCTACATTAATGGGTAATATCGTTGATATAGGGGTAGCTGAGGGGGATATGGCCTATATATTTAAAACCGGAGGTTTCATGACGTTGGCCGCATCAGCTGTTATACTACTTGCAGTTATATCAATTTACCTGTCTTCAAAGGTTTCCATGTCATTTGCAAGGGATGTTCGAAGCGAAATTTTTAGGAAGGCTGAAAGTTTTTCCCTCAACGAGTTCGATAGGATAGGTACACCTTCGCTTATCACCAGAACTACAAATGATGTTACACAGGTACAACAGGTTGTGATGATGTCCCTCAGGATATTAGCCAGGGCTCCGATGATAACTGTAGGCAGCGTTATCATGGCTGTTTATAAAAATCCGAGGCTATCACTGATTATTGTGTTCATATTGCCCATAATTATATTGGGGGTACTTATCGTAACCAAAAAAGGGGTACCGTTGTTCAGGTCAATACAAATCAAGATTGATAGATTGAACCAAATCCTGAGAGAAAATCTTATGGGTGTCAGGGTGATAAGAGCCTTTAATAGGACAGATTATGAAAAAAAACGTTTTGAAACGGCAAACAGGGATATCACAGACATAACAATTAGGGTTAGCAGGATAATGGCAGTTATGATGCCTGCCATAACCCTGGTCCTCAATTTTACTATAGTAGCTGTAATATGGTACGGTGCTATAAACATCGACAGGGGTGTTATGCAAATAGGAGATCTAATAGCATTTATTCAATATGTGATACAAAGTATGTTTTATTTGGCTATGCTTTCTATGATTTTCATAATGATCTCCCGTGCATCTGCATCTGCTACGAGGATTAACCAGGTACTCGATATAGAGCCTGAAATAACAGATCCGGAAAATCCTGAAATTTCGGATATAAAAAATGGAGTCATAGAATTTAAAAATGTAACCTTCAGCTACCACGGCGCGGAAAAACCGGCCCTGAAGGATATTTCCTTTATTGCAAAACCCGGTGAAGTGACTGCCATCATAGGGGGAACCGGCTCGGGAAAATCGACGCTGATAAATCTTATCCCTAGGTTCTATGATGTAGACAGTGGCAGTATTTTAATAGACGGGGTGGATATCAGGAAAATGACACAAAAAACCTTGAGGGAAAATATCGGTTTCGTTCCTCAAAAATCCGTTCTTTTTACGGGAACGGTTTCGGGTAATATTAAACATGGGAAAGAAGACGCAACAGACGAGGAAGTCAGGCATGCAGCCGAAATAGCCCAGGCTGCGGAATTCGTATCAAACATGGGGGAAGGATTCGATTCCGTTATCGCACAGGGGGGGACAAATGTATCAGGCGGACAAAAACAAAGACTTTCTATCGCAAGAGCCTTGGTGAGAAAACCCAAAATATATTTATTTGATGATAGTTTTTCCGCACTTGATTTTAAAACCGATGCAAGATTGCGCAGTGCCTTAGAGGACGAAACTGTGGAATCTACGTTGATAATTGTTTCACAGAGAGTGAGCACCGTTATGGACGCAGATCAAATAATAGTTTTAGACGGGGGTACAATTTCAGGAATAGGAAATCATAGGGAATTACTGAAAACTTCTAGTGTCTACAGAGAAATTGTATCTTCACAGCTTTCAGAGGAGGAAATTGCCTAATGAAAGATAATAAAGGTGATAGACAAATAGTGGGGATGGGTAGAGGCCGGGGCAGAGGACCTGTAATGGGCATGGCTTTTGAAAAGCCGAAGGATTTTAAAGGGACGTTCAGAAGGTTATTAATTTATTTAAAACCCTTTAAATTTCAGTTGATCGTAGTAATAGTGGCAGCAATATTGAGTACAGTATTCGGCACACTTGGTCCGAGGGTTATGGGTAAAGCAACCACTAAGCTTTACGAAGGTGTAAAACAAAAAATACAAGGGGTACCCGGAGCCGGGATAGATTTCAACTATATATTTAAAATACTGGTTACTCTAGGTTTACTATATATTATAAGCGCGATTTTTGCGTATATACAACAATTTATCATGGCAACTGTCACCCAAAAAACAATGTATAATATGCGTAATGACGTCAATAACAAACTTTTTAGGTTACCATTGAAATTTTTTGATTCCCATAGCCATGGGGAAATATTGAGCCGTGTTACAAATGATATTGATAA
>JAAZJW010000265.1 GCA_012800145.1 Clostridiales bacterium
GTCATCCTGAGCGAAGCGAAGGATCTCAAATGGCCTGAAAACGAGATTCTTCGCTATGCTCAGAATGACAAAAAGCGGGAAAAGTGCTTTTTCACACAGTCTGCTGTCCCCCTGTTTTTCCAAACAACTTGACAATATGTATGCAATTTGATAGTTTTATCTGTAATAAAACTTCAGGTTTTATCGAAAATCTATAAAAATTATCTTATATAATATATAAATTAAAACAGAATTGAATGGAGTGAATGTTATGGAGGATAAAATCGTAAAAGAAGGAATAACTTTTGATGATGTACTGTTGATTCCGGCGAAATCGGAGGTTCTGCCGGGTCATGTCGATGTTTCCACATATTTAACCAAAAAAATTAAACTCAACATTCCGTTAATGAGTGCCGGAATGGATACTGTAACCGAAGCCAAGATGGCAATCTCTATGGCAAGGGAAGGTGGAATTGGGATTATTCATAAAAACATGTCCATAGAGGAACAGGCATTGGAAGTGGATAAAGTTAAAAGAAGTGAACATGGTGTTATTGTAGACCCATTTTTTTTATCCCCGAATCATACAGTGGGGGATGCTCTGGAGTTAATGGCGAGATACAGAATTTCGGGAGTACCAATCACTGAAAAGGGTAAACTTGTGGGGATCATCACCAACAGGGACACGCGATTTGAAACAAATTATGAAAAGAAAATATACGAAGCAATGACAAAGGATAACTTGATTACCGCAAGGGAAGGGGTAACTATGGACCAAGCCAAAGACATACTTATGGCCCATAAGATAGAAAAGTTACCTTTAGTGGACGAAAAAGGCATGTTAAAAGGTTTGATTACAATTAAAGATATAGAAAAAGCCATACAATTCCCGAATTCATCGAAGGATGATAACGGGAGGCTATTGGCCGGCGCTGCAGTTGGAGTTTCCAAGGATATTATGGAAAGGGTGGAATCTTTATATAATTCTAAGGTAGATGTTATAGTCATAGATACCGCCCATGGACATTCCAAGGGAGTAATCGAGGCTGTCAAAGCGGTGAAGAAAAAATATGAAGACCTTCAGGTTGTTGCGGGGAATATTGCAACAGCGGAAGCAGCAAAGGAATTAATAGAAGCGGGAGCCGATGCTATCAAGGTCGGGATTGGGCCGGGCTCTATCTGTACAACCAGGGTAATTGCAGGGATAGGAGTTCCGCAAATTACTGCTGTCTATGATTGTGCAAAAGTAGCAAAAGATTACGGAATCCCCGTTATTGCGGATGGGGGCATTAAATTTTCCGGCGATATACCGAAAGCCATAGCTGCGGGTGCCGGTGTTGCTATGATAGGTTCCCTGTTTGCAGGAACAGAAGAAAGCCCTGGGGAAACCATCATATTCAGCGGTAGGAGCTTTAAGGTATACAGAGGTATGGGTTCAATTGCTTCCATGGAAAAAGGAAGTAGAGATCGCTATTTCCAAGAAGACGGTGGGAAGTTAGTGCCCGAAGGTGTAGAAGGCAAGGTACCTTACAAGGGACGTGTGAGGGATACCATATATCAACTAATCGGTGGATTAAGGGCAAGTATGGGTTACTGCGGAACCCCAACAATAAAGGACCTACAGGAAAATGGCAAATTTGTACGCATTACAGGTGCCGGATTAAGAGAAAGCCATCCTCACGATATAATAATCACAAAAGAGGCACCCAACTATAGCATAGAAGGATAGACAAACAGGGGACAAACAGGGGACAAACAGGGGGACGGTTCTTCTGTTTGACAACAGGGACCTTTCCGGATTTCTTCATTTCAAAATAATTGTCAAACAGAAGAACCGTCAGACTGTGTGAAAAATGTCATCCTGAGCGAAGCGAAGGATCTCAAATGGTCTAAAAACGAGATTCTTCGTTACACTCAGAAATTTGCACGTGTTACCCACACCACGATAAACGAAAGCATTATTGTAAAATATAGA
>JAAZJW010000266.1 GCA_012800145.1 Clostridiales bacterium
AAAGGACTCAAACAGGAGAACCGTCCCCGTGTTTGAAAGCTTAAGGAGGGAGAGTATATGGATTTTAAGAGAGATGTGAATGATTTAAACAGCAATGGTTTGGAAGAATCTAGGGAGATACATAATATTTATGGCGAAGGAGATATCAGAGAAGAACTTTGTAACGACAATGAAAAAATTAGAGAAAAGCCTTTAGATGAAAAACCCATGGAAAATGACAGGGCTTTCCATAAAGAAGTAATTGAAAAAAGACCTAAAAAATGGGGCAGAATGGCCTTAATTATGATATTTATACTAGGGTTGACCCTAGGCACTGTATTAGAATATGTTGCGGACAATTTTATCGGATACCTGCGGGGGCAAAACATCATATATGCCGCAGAAGGACAAAAATATAATTATATAATTGATAAGACCGTATCCCCTGTAGTACCTATAGCAAAAAAAGTATCTCCGTCCATAGTGGCAATAAAGATAAAAAAGGCTTACCGTGATTGGTTTGGAAGCAGATATGAAAGTGAAAGCACAGGTTCCGGCATAATAATTGATGCAGAGGGACATATAGTAACAAATAACCATGTAGTTGAAAATTCAAATGATATTATTGTAGTGCTAAATAGCGGTAAAGAACTGAGTGCAAAGGTTGTAGGCAGGGATGCTGCTACGGACCTTGCAGTTATCAAAGTTGATGAGAAAAACCTTCCCTACGCGGAGCTTGGAGATTCTTCGAAATTGGAGGTAGGCGAGTTAGCAGTTGCAATAGGTAGCCCTATGGGTACGGACTATGCGGGTTCTGTTACCGCAGGGATAATAAGCGGTTTGAATAGAAAAGTTCCCGTAGGCGATAGGCCAATGACACTTATACAGACTGATGCGGCAATTAATCCGGGCAACAGTGGGGGTGCTTTGGTTAATTCCGAGGGAAAGGTAGTAGGAATAAATACTGTAAAATTTGTAGAAAACAGGGTAGAAGGCATGGGTTTTGCAATACCCATAAATGAATCAAAGCCAATAATACAACAGCTGATTAAAAATAAGAAGGTTTATAGACCATATTTGGGTATTCAAGGCCAAACCATTGATAAAGAAACTGCCAAACAGTATAATGTGCCCCGGGGGGTTCTAGTGGTAGCCGTAATAAAAGGCAGCGGTGCAGAAAAGGCGGGCATGGAGCGAGGAGACATAATAACAAAAATCGATGGTAAGACAATAAATACTGTTGAAGAATTAATAGAAATAGTAAGGGGCCATAAGTTGGGGGATGTGTTAAAAGTCGAAGTCTATGGCAGTCTCAACAGGTACAGGACTGTAAATGTAAAACTTATGGAAAGCAATGAATGAAAAGGAACAAACAAGGGGACGGATCCCTACAAAACAAGTAGTATGGTGGATACCAATTTTGCTTTGCAGATGTTTTCATCCGATAAAAAAGAAGAGGTAGCAGAGATTGGGAGATTTTCTTGAGACAGTTATCAAGGCTTACCGGCTTCACCATTCACAGGATCTATAAAGTGAAGATTTAGAAAAGAACTCAAACAGGAGAACCGTCCCCGTGTTTGCGAAAGTAGACAATTTGGAAAGAAATATATGAGGAAGGAAGGAATATAAGATGAAAAAGGAAACGATCTGTATTCACGGAGGCTATAGCCCGGAATCCGGAGAACCCAGGGTTTTGCCCATAGTTCAGAGCACAACCTATCAATATAGGGATCCTGATTACTTGGCTGATATATTTGATTTAAAGGCAACAGGCCATATGTATACCAGAATTAGTAACCCTACGGTAGAAGCCTTCGAAGAAAAGGTTAGCTTGTTGGAGGGAGGGGTTGGGGCCCTGGCTGTATCTTCAGGACAATCGGCTACCTTGATTTCTTTGTTAAATATATGCTCCAACGGCCAACATGTAATAACGGCATCAAGTTTATATGGCGGGACTGTGACCTTATTATCGACAACATTTAAAAAGTTAGGGATTGAAGTAAGTTTTGTCGATCAAACCCTAGAAATAGAAGAACTTCTGAAATATGCCAGACCGAGCACCAGGGCTGTTTTTGCGGAGACAATAAGTAACCCGGGAACAGAAGTAGTGGATATCAGAAAAATGTCCGAATTGGCAAAGCGAATAGATGTCCCTCTAATTATAGATAACACTATTTCTACACCTTATTTATGCAGTCCGCTTGAACACGGAGCAAACATAGTAGTGCATTCTGCAAGTAAATATTTGGACGGACATGCCATCAGTTTAGGCGGGATAATAGTCGATGGCGGTAATTTTAACTGGAATAACGGAAAATTTCCGGAATTAACGGAACCTGATCCCAGTTATCATGGCACAAAATACGTGGAAACATTTAAAGAACAGGCTTATATTGTTAAAGCCAGAATGCAACTCCTGAGGGACATGGGAAATAATTTGAGTCCTTTCAATGCTTTTCTAACGAATTTAGGCATGGAAACCCTTGCTCTCAGGATGGAAAGACATAGTGAAAACGCACTGGCCCTTGCACAATTCCTGGAATCACATCCTAAGGTGGATTGGGTATCATACCCGGGACTGGAAAGCCACAGGGACCATGAGTTGGCAAAGCAATACTTACCTCTGGGTGCAAGCGGATTGTTAACCTTCGGTGTCAAGGGCGGAAGAGAGGAAGCGGGGGAATTTATAAGAAACATTGATTTAGTAAGTTTAGTGGTGCATTTGGGCGATGTGAGGACCTCGGTGCTTCACCCCGCTACAACGACTCATAGACAGTTGACGGATGAAGAACTCAGAGCTGCGGGTATAGGTCCGGAAATGATAAGGGTTTCGGTGGGTATAGAAGATATAGGGGATATAATAGAGGATTTTAAGAAGGCGTTAGGTGAATAAATCTGAACAAGGAAAAAAGACAGGTGCACCGGGGACCATTACCCCTGATGCACCTAATATTATTAATATTTACTCATTAATTATAACCTGATATTCTTTCTTCAATTCATTAGCTCTATCAATATACGCTCTTTGTTGTTTTGCAAGGGTTAATTGTTGTTTTAACTGACTTTTAACTTCATCGAAACTTTTTACGATCCCTTCCTTTTTGTCTACCAGTTTAATAATATGGTAACCAAATTGGGTTTTAACAGGATCACTGGTTTCCCCTATGCCCATATCGAATGCAACTGTCTCAAATTCAGGCACCATTTTTCCTTTTCCGAAATACCCCAAATCACCGCCTACAACGTTAGTAGGACAGTTTGAGTATTTTTTAGCAGCTTCCTCAAATGATAATCCGTCATTAATTTCTTTTATAACCTCGTCTGCCTGTTCCTCATCACCAACAAGTATATGGCTCGCTTTTATAGTTTCGGATTCTGTAAATATGTGTGTATTTTCATTGTAGAATTCCGAAAGTTCGTCTTCGGTCACTGTAATACCTTTCAGCAGGTTAAGCACTGCAAATTGTTTTAAAAAATCGTTGTACATTTTTTGGGCTTCTTTAATAAAGGCTTCATTTTTATCAAGCCCATTTTTGACTGCATCCAGGTAGATTAACTCCTGAGCAATTAAATCATCCAACAGTTGCCTTTTACCTTCTTCAGTTTTGAAATGTGCCGCTTTTTGGGGGTCCAGGCCACCCAAAACCAAGTTAAGGTCTTGTTCCAGTATTTCCCTACCTCCAACCGTAGCTAATACTTTTTTATCTTTCATGTAATGGATTCTCCTTTTTGGATTTGACTTTGTTCTTACCAATCATAACAAAAAAATTCGGATGTGTCCATTAAATGAGAGGTGGGAAGTGGGATTTGGGAAGTGGGATTTGGGAAACGGGAAGTGAGAAGTGGGATTTGGGAAGCGGGATTTGGGAAGTGGGATGTAAAAGGTGGGAAATGGGAAGTGAGATTTGGGAGGTGGGAAGTTTTGGGGATGAACATGTGGATCTGTCTGCGGCGCTGAATTGTTAATGTGCGGGGGTGGACCCATTTAGATATGATATAATGTAAATATAACTATGATCAAATATGCAGGGAATATTATTCCTATGACAAAAGGAGATTGTAGCATGATAAAGCATTTCACAAAATATTATAAAAGCCATCTGCCGTTATTTTTCTTAGATTTTACATGCGCATTTTTAATGGCGGGGCTGGACTTGTTTTTTCCGGCAGTTGTTAAGAAAACAATAGATGAGATTCTGCCGTCTAAGAATCTCAGGTTATTGATATGGGTAAGTATAGGGCTATTGATTTTATATATCCTAAGAGCGGTGTTTCAGTATATAGTTGACTATTGGGGGCACGTTTTAGGAGTGAGGATCGAATATAGTATGAGAAAAGATCTGTTTAACCATATCAACAAATTGTCCTTCAGCTATTTTGATAATACAAAGACAGGCCATATTATGTCCCGTATAGTGAATGATTTAAACGAAATTTCGGAACTGGCACACCACGGTCCCGAGGATTTATTTGTTATAATTGTGACCTTGCTGGGCTCATTTATTATTTTATTAAATTCATATTGGCCTTTGGCCTTGATTACCTTTTCTGTAATACCCGTTATGATTATGTTTGCCGTTTTAAAAAACAAAGAGATGCAACTGGCATTCAGGAAGATGCGTATAAAAATTGCGGATGTCAACGCCCAGGTCGAGGACAGTGTTTCGGGGGCGAGGGTAGTTAAATCATTTACTAATGAGTGGTATGAGGCGGAAAAATTCGAAAAAGGCAATATGAATTTCAGAAAATCCAGGGAAGGCACATACAGGGTGATGGCTGAATTTTTCTCCGGGGTGACGTTTTTTTCAAATCTGATTAATGTGATCGTAATGATGTTTGGAGGTTTATTTATATATCTTGATAAAATATCGCCGGGAACATTAGTAGAGTTTTTACTGTATGTTACCATGTTTTTACAACCCATCAGAAAATTCACAACTTTGATTGAAAATTATCAACAGGGCATGTCGGGATTTGCCAGATTTATGGAAACCCTGGGAATAGAACCTGATATTAAGGATAATCCGAAGGCTATAAATGTTGAAAGGGTAAACGGCGAAATCGTGTTTGATGATGTGACCTTCAGTTATAACAACAAGGAAAATGTGTTGGAAAACATCAATTTGTCAATCAAGCCCGGGGAAACTGTTGCATTTGTAGGGCCCTCAGGTGGCGGCAAAACTACCCTGTGCAGTTTGATTCCAAGATTTTATGAAGTGGATGGGGGCAGTATCAGGGTGGACGGTATAGACATAAAGATGATTACACAAAGAACCCTAAGAGAAAACATAGGCGTTGTACAGCAGGATGTATTTCTATTTTCTGGTACCGTCAGGGAAAATATAGCCTACGGTGATATAGGTGCAACTGATGAAGAAATTATGAAAGCGGCTGAAAAGGCGGATGCTCATGAATTTATTATGTCACGGGAAAACGGATATGACACCTATATAGGCGAAAGAGGGGTGATGCTCTCCGGAGGGCAAAAACAAAGGCTTTCTATTGCCAGGATGTTTTTAAAAAATCCGCCGATTTTAATTTTGGATGAAGCAACATCGGCTCTGGATAGTGAAACAGAGAAAATAATCCAAAAATCCCTGTCCGATCTAGCTAAAAACAGAACAACCCTGATTATTGCGCATAGATTGGCTACTATCAAAAATGCTGACAGAATCGTCGTTTTGACCGATGAGGGTATTGCCGAAATGGGAACACATAAAAAACTGTTAGATAATAATGGTATATATGCAAGGCTGTACAAAGCGCAGTTTGCCGGTTTTATGCCGGAGACCCTGTAGCACGGTTTTAGAACATCGAGAGTCACCTCGATGTTTTTATTTTTTTTTGGGCTGACATGCAGGATATTAGTGAATAACTCCAACTATTTTATAGATGGAGCTTCCCGTCCCCACCCTGTATTTTATTTAGGATGGAGTGTTCTTGAAAAATATATAAAAATTTTTCCAGGTAGATTGTGGAAACATGGAGGATTAGTAAAAAACATATCGAATATACCTTTATACGACGGAACATATTTTTTACATATTCAGTATTATTTGACACCGTGGATAATATGGAATAAATAATTATAGAAAGGAGGTTTACCATGGAATATTTGCCGTATTTGTTATATTTTATTCAGTCCTGGCTAATATTTGTTGTTCCTTTGAAGTTCATGCGTTACAAAACAACTACAGGACAAAGGGCCATGTTTACAGTAGTTTATGTTGTGGCTTCAATCCTCGCAAGGAGGGTATATGATTTTTTAGAGCTACCCTTCGGTACACACACCTTTGTATTGCTCATTTTTTGTGTAATCCTGTTCAAGATTATAGCAAAGGATCTTAGCTGGCAAAAATCAATATATGCATCCCTGATTACTTTTATTATTTTGTTGATCAATGATACATTTATAGTGTTACCTATCATGAAACTATTCGGTTTTGCTATCGGCGGAATGGAAATGAACAGTATTTCCGGAGTCCTATTTATATGTATAATGCCAAGTTTACTTTTAATTCTGGCATATATTGCACTCGTTGTCAGGGATTTGATATTCAGTAAGAAGGGTTCAGATGATAGCACCGTGTTCGGACCGATTGGTGATAAATAAAAAATCAGCCTAAATGTGATTATATAACTACTAACTGTCAAACGAATTATATGTAGTAGGTGAATAGATAATGAAATCTAGAATACCAAAATTTAGTCAGGGAAATAAAAAAGAAGGTATAAAGGCCCTATTTTTAACACAAATATTTCTTATAATGACAGTTACGCTTTATTTATGTTTAATTAAATGGGGATTGATAGATAAGCGATATTATGCTATCAGTGTAGATGCAATGTTGGTAACCCTGCTTTTGTTGAGTGGATTGATCGGAGTAGGTTCTATTTGTTTATTTAATGAAGTAGAAAACCTACTGGAAAAAGAAAAGGAACACGAAGTACAAAAATTTCAAATCATGCAAATGCAAGAATCCAATGACCTATTGAGGTCTCAAAAACATGACTTTTCGAATAATCTGCAGGTATTATGGGGATTGTTGAGCCTGGGGAATATGGAAAAGGCAAAGGAATATCTGGATAAATATAGCGGAAGGCTGAACATAGACGAGAAGGAGTTAATAAAACTCAGCAGGATATCCTGTACACATTTGCATACCTTGTTGTTGAATAAAGCATACAAATGTAAAAACAGGGGGATTGAAATTAATTATTACATACAGCCTTCCATTTCGTTGGAAGAGTTTAACCCGATTGACATAGTCGGTATACTGGGGAATTTGATGGACAACGCTATATATGAGGTTGAAAAATTGGGAGCAGGGCACGGTTCTATCACCGTAGACATTTACTGCAATGAAAAAGAATATGTTTTTCGGGTTAATAATAAGGGCACTGTGATACCCGAAGAAACAATGGCCAAAATATTTGAAAAAGGGTTTACCACCAAGGGCGATGAAGGTGAAGGATTTGGGCTATATAATGTAAAAGGAATAGTGAAGAAATATAGTGGGAAAATATATGTAAAAAGCGATGTTTGTATGGGGACCAGTTTCAGTGTTCACCTACCTAGGGAAAGGGCTGGAAAAAATACTTTTTTGAAAAAAGTTATGAATGGAATTCAAATGTTTTATTAGAATTAAACAGCAATGTCGAATTGTTTGGAATTTTATACACCTTTCAAGAACACTCCATCCTAAATAA
>JAAZJW010000267.1 GCA_012800145.1 Clostridiales bacterium
CCTGAGACGAACAGGATTAGCTTGACCCGCGAAGGATCTATATTTTACAATAATGCTTTCGTTTATCGTGGTGTGGGTAACACGTATAAATTCTGAGTGTAGCGAAAAATCTCGTTTTTAGGCCATTTGGGATCCTTCGCTTCGCTCAGGATGACATTTTTCACACAGTCTGATGTGCCCAATTTGTTGCTATATGGTCTTAATGAAAACTGTTATCTTGCCCTCATCATCTGTTTTGTCCCCGTTTTTTTCAAATTTAACATCATCCTCATGATCCCTAGCCTGCTGAAGCAAACCTAAAAGCTGTCCACTTTCGATATCTTCCGGGGTAACTCCATGTACCGTTACAACAGTTCCGTTGTCCCCTGCATACATTCCATATTTTTTGAAATAACATTCGTTCTTTAACAATGTTTCATGTGAGGCAATTAAAATTTTACTTATGTTCTCTAATGAAACATCTTCTATCCCTTTCAATGATAAACTGATTTCCGGGTTGAAAGACAATGATCTGTCAAATTCCATATCTAATTTTAGGATATCCTTGCGCCCGGCACTTTCATAATCATCTTTATCATACATTACTCTGGCACTATCATCCCCATAGCCCAGTTCGTCTTCCAAAATCTGTCCTGCGATATATGTATACTCATCCTCTAGCCTGCGTAATGTGTTATGCATATGCAAAACATCAAATTCATAACTGTCAGAATATACTTCCCCATCCCTGTAACTTATACTGAATTTGGTATCAACACTGGTTTCAGATTTAGCCCATGCTATATACGAGCCGCCTTTCGGATCATAAATCGGTTTTTCCAACTCCAAATTGAGGGATGAATATTTTTCATTTATATAATTTCTAATTGCCTTTTCCGCCATTTTAGCCGATACCGGATTCCCCACAAAAGCATTTGTAATAAAAAGTACCCCGCTGATTAGAACTAATGCCAATATTACTGTAAGTATCTTCAACACTTTATTCCTTTTCATATTTTGTTTCCCCCTTATATGTTCCAACCCGGTAATGTTGTATTTGTTGGTACTAACACAATCCACTATACTATGCCACTTCTCCAAAAGCGTAATTCCAAAATATGTTTACAATCTTACACAGCCCGGAGGATTAAAAATATAGACATAAATGACGACATATGTTTATGTGCCATCATTCCGGTGTCCCCGTCACAGTTACTTTATTTTCGTTAATATCCTTTAGTTCACGACATCCCGTCATAATCATTGTTTCCCTTAGTTCATTGCCTAACTTTTCTGTGTAAATTTTTACCCCTTCTGCGCCGCCGCCATAAACAGCCACTATATACGGACGGCAAATAAGCACAGCATCCGGCACCTGACCCCTGCATGCCACGCCGTTGCAATCAGCACACACCTTGCATTTTTCGTATATTAATTTCCTAGCATTTTCCAAAATCTCCGCATAGTCCATATATATCTCCCTTTTCATTTTTGGTTCTTCTGTGTTTTGAATATATATTATACCACCTGTTGGACTTTTTGCACAATCCCTATTTTTTTGTGTGTCTATATTTAAAAATCTGCTGAAGGGTGGTAGCAAATTAACAACCTGTTTAATATGTTAAAGTGAA
>JAAZJW010000268.1 GCA_012800145.1 Clostridiales bacterium
CAGAAAACAAAAAACATTGTCAATACGGTTTTGATATATTACGGGCTAATGCGGATATCAGTCTTTATTCTGCTCATGTGGCCTATCAGCATCATGAATATTTTAACGGAAACGGATATCCAAGAGGATTAAAAGGGCAGGAAATAAGTGAATTTGCAAGAATTGTAAGTGTGGCCAATACATACGATATCTTTTTATCAAATGTTCGGGAAGAGGAAGAAACGTCAATATTAAAGGCGGCAGAATATCTGACAGCAAATTGCGGTGCAATCTTTGACCCGGAAATAGTAGCTGTTTTTCTTAAAAGGGTGGCGATTTATCCCATAGGAACCAGGGTATTATTAAATACCGGTGAAAAAGGTTTTGTAACAAAAACTCACAAAAATTTTCCCACTCAACCGGTGGTATGTGTAGATACAAATTTATTTGATGTTAAGTTTAATCAGGGTTACGATGTGGATCTATCAAATAAAAAGGCATATTTTATTATTGGTTGTGAGGAAAACATATAAAAAGGTACCGGAAAGAAATATGTGATTTTTGAATTATAAGTCCAAAATGTAACTGTTATGGGACAGAAGGTGAGGATCAATGGGAGATAAAAAGGAAATAAATTTATTCTTTGATATTTATGATCTGGCTTTTGATGCCGCAAAACCGGAAATTTTTAATGATATAGTTGAAAAGGTTGTTGCCTATTTGGGAGCTTCTTCATGCAGCTTATGGATCAACAATCCCGAAATCGCCGGGACGGAAACCAAACTGGGGTATTATAATAACGGAAACGATAAGGATATAAGTCAGCTTGATTATGGTATATCCTGCAGAACAATGGCTTCAAAGGAACCGAACATCAATAAAGCCGTGGACGGACAAAAAAACAAATGGTTTTATATCAGTTATCCCTTTGGAGAAAATGATTTGACCGGATGTTTTACTATTTGGTTTGAGGAAAATTTGGAAAATGATTTTAGACAAAGCGGTGAAAAGATAAAGGGATTGGCAAAATTGGCGGTTATAATAAAAAATGTGGTATCACATTTTTTAACGTATAAAAGATTTGATTATAAAAGGATTATTCAGGAATTGAGTGCTGCGGAGAAAATCCAAAGCAGTCTGGTTCCCACCAAAAAACCGGATATCCCTAATGTTGGCATAGGGGCACGCAGCCTGGTGGCGAACGAAGTGGGCGGGGACTATTTGGATTTGATACAGTTAGACAACGGGAAGCTGGGAATAGCGGTAGGAGATGCTATGGGCATGGGAATTCCGGGAGCTTTTGTTATGCTAACGGCCAGGGCTATTTTTCGGTTGTTGGCCAAGTCAAAGGCGGAACCGGAGGAAATTCTGGGCCAACTGAACATCTGTTTAACGCCGGAATTAATTCAGCAAAATATGTTTATTTCTCTTTTTTATGGTGTGTATAATCCTCAAAACAGAAATTTAAAATATGCGGTTGCGGGACATAATCCTCCCATAATATTCAGACGAAGTAACAGAAAAATGGAAGACTTGGAGGGGAGGGGACTTGTTATTGGCGGCAAACATCAAATTTCCTATAATTCATTTAATGCTACCCTGGAAAAAGGTGATTTGATGATCATATATACTGATGGGGTAAAAGATATCAGAAATAAAAGCAACAAATCCTTTGGTGCGGAAGGGATTAAAAGGGTTCTTTCAAATTATGTTGAATATGATGCAGAAGGAATCAGTAATTGTCTGGCCCATGCATTGGTTAAATACTGTAATAACCAACTGAATGATGATGCCAGCTTTATTATACTGAAGGCAGAATGATAATTTTTGTGTTAGGGAAATTTTACAAATTTATAGGATTTTATTTTTAATGCTTAAGGCCGGTTTTTTTAACGGCCTTTTTGTATGCAGTCTATCATGAAAATTCATCCCAACAAATTTTTTCGGTTTTAATACATAGATTCTCTCCCGTTCTAATAAACATATAGCACAGGATAAAAAGTATGAGGGAAACGTATAGCATAGAAAATATTGGATAATATTATAAATAGACCTTTAACATAACACCTTTGATATTTTATTTTTATTTCCTATATAATTATTTTCTTTGCCACAGTCCGTTTGTAGAAAAGCCGAGTCGGGAGGGATTTTATGATGGAAGAAAAAGAAGTAACAGGAAAAAAAGAAAGGGGCATTAACAGCTTTATGAGCGCCCTGGGGAACCTGTATAACAAAATCAGACAAACCGGAACCGGGGAGACCGGTGAGGAGGGGGAGCTTGCTCAGTGTGTGCTTCAGGCATATGAGGAATGGCAAAGTGCTGAAAACTTTTTTCATAGTGTATCAGATCCTGACCTGATAGATCATGCAATATACAAATTAGAGGCAAGCAAAACCAGGTATGTATATTTGCTTAAACAGGCCAAGGCTGAAGGAATCAGAATAGATCCGCATCAATTATAGCCATCCCGAATTCCTGATAAATTTAAATGTTCAAAGCAAATTTTTAATATAAGGATAGGATGTAATTTTTATCATAATACCATAAAGGGATTTATATAATGTAGGGAGTAGCCATGTACTATTCCCTATTTAAAATTGCTACGCATTACTGTTTTCGGGGATAAATATCGAATAGCCATTGAGGTGAAGTTTAAATGGGTTTAGAGTTAAATATTATACTGGCCTATGCGGTAGGGTTAATTTTATTATATGCTGTTGGTTGGATTTTAGTGGTTCCGTTAAAATGGGCGGTGAAACTGACATGGAACAGTATTTTGGGTGGAATTATGTTGTTTATTATAAATTTAATCGGCCGTACATGGGGAATATATTTAACAATTAATCCTTTTAGTGCTGTTGTTGTCGGGTTGTTGGGAGTCCCGGGAGCGGTGATGTTGATATTGTTAAAATATATGTTATAAAAGATAATTTATATAGACCTTTATTATATCAAAAGGCGAGCCTGGCTCGCCTTTTTTCTTGAAATGCTGTGGTCCCTATTTCACAATTGTCTAATTATGCATCGCTAAAACAAGTTAGGTTGTCTGATAAAATTTAATATAACAATACAGATTCATTTAGCTGTGAATATGAATAATTCCTACAACTCTTCAGACGAAAAATACTACAACC
>JAAZJW010000269.1 GCA_012800145.1 Clostridiales bacterium
ACTGTGATTAAAATATAATGATCGTAAAAATAAGATAATAAAATAATGGTTATAGCCACTATAGCCTGCACAAAATTCCTGATCATGTGATAACCCTTCTGTGCAAATCTGTCCGCAAATATAAATCCCAATAAAATTATAAACCCTATGCCATATAAAATAGGGGTATCTTTTAGAAAAACAATTGTAACTATAAGCATTGCGGTTAAAACAACAATCCATATTTTTTTAATATGTTTGGCTTTAACAATAGCGAATTTATTGCCCAGTGATGAGGTCCCTGTATCTAAATCGGGCAACAGTGCACCAATTATTGCAACTATGACAGCAGTTGTGTTCAACTGTTCGACAGCAAGAGAAAATTCTAAAAAATATATAACTATTAAGGAAATCATCAAACCTAGGGCAATGTGGGTTCTTCCCAGCATTTATATCGTCCTCCCCATGAACAATTGTTGAACCATTGTTAAACTATCGTTAAACTATCGTTAAACCATTGTTAAACTATCGTTAAACTATCGCTAAACCATTGTTAAACTATCGTTAAACTATTGTTAAATCATTATACTCCGAACACATGTTTTAATGCAAGTTATAAATCTCTATTCATACTTTACAACCGACGATGATACCTGCTATTATATTATTGAAGATAAGTATAAGGAGTCGGTTTTATGCCTAAAATTAAAATTGTAACTGATAGCACTGCATACATAGATAAATCATTTATAGAAAAATATAATATCGATGTAGTCCCCTTGGCTGTTAACTTTGAGGGCTCTGTTGAAGACGAAGGCTTCCCGGGAGATTTCAGCACCTTTTATTATAGATTATCGGAATCATTGGATTTCCCGACAACATCCCAACCCTCCGTAGGTAGATTTACGAAAACATTCGAAAATGCATTGGAAAACGGACATGAAGTAATCGTTATCACAATGTCTTCTAAATTAAGCGGCACATTTAACAGTGCAAGTACAGCGGCCAAGATTGTGGATCCGGATGAAACTAAAATATCTGTCATAGATTCATTGACCACCGTAGCCAATCTAAAATTTTTGATCAGCAAGGCAGCTTTTTTGGCAGAAGAAGGTGCTTCCATGAAAAAAATAGTAGAAGTAATTGAGACACAAAAAAAGCATATGGGTGTGCGCCTGACAGTATCCACATTGGAATATCTAAAAAGAGGGGGCCGTCTTTCAACAACCGAAGCAATGATAGGTTCCCTGTTAAATATAAAACCGATTATCGGGTTAATAGACGGGAAATTGGAGGCTCTGAGTAAGGTACACGGTAAGAAAAAAGCCATGGAAAAAATGCTTGAAAGTGTCCCGACAAATGTTTCACATATCAGTGTATGCCATATAGAAACCTTGGAAGAAGCAAAAAAATACGAAAAATCAATAAGAGAACGTTTTCCAAAAGCTGGAACAGAAATATGCGAGGTAGGTCCTGTTATAGGCTCCCATTTGGGATTGGAAACCATTGGAATATGCTATGTTTACTAGGACTTTGGTCAGTGGGAAAATAAAATCAGTAAGAATACCAGCCATAGTGGTCACAGGAACCTGTCCCCACTGACCACCCACTGACCAAATGTCCCCACCGATCAAAATCACCCTTCCATAAATTGTTGTGATATTTTAAGAAATTCTACAAAAAATATAAATAACAATATGTCAACTAGATATATTTTAAAGGAAGGTTGATTTAAATGAAAAAAATTTTATTAATATTTCTAACTATAGTCTATATAACAATGCCGGTGTTTAATGATATAGATGCTTTTGTAAGACAGGATTCAAAGTTATTGGTTTACGATCTAACCTATGAAAAAAATCAGGAACCGGGGATTGGGACATCAAAAACCTGTTAGGGAAATATGAAGCCTATAAAAATCTGATATGCCGGCAGGTCCAGAACATAGAAAGATGGCTGGTTGTATAAAGGTAAATACGAGAAAACAAAAAAGGTAATTCCTTGCACAGCCCGCCGTCTTTTTTATATTTTTGAAAAAACACAACCACTTATTCATCTACTACCCTCAAAAACTCCAACGGTTTTTCTTTTGACAAGGGGAAAATCTTGACATTATCAGAAAATTTTATATTGGAAGTAATACCGTCCAATTTCATAAGTTCAAACAGAATCGTTCCATGTTCTATATAGCGCCTAAAAGAATCCTGATCTCCAATGGCCTGGATTATATAGGGTTGTGCAATAGATGTACCGTTAACATTAATATGATTGCCTGCCAAAGTTACTTCGGTACGCCCCACAACTCTATAATTGTTAATAGAAAGCACCTCGGCACCAAAAATTTTCAATTCATTTATTAAGTTAATCAGATATCTTTTCCCTTCCATAACCTCGGCAATATTTGTTTCCATATTACTTTCCAGCACAATAATAATTCCGGGTCCGGAAACTGCCGAATACCCTGCCAAAGACTTGTATTCATCTACAGTCAGTTTTAATTTTTTTAAAGGAACACTCTCGTCGGCACGTTCCTTTTCCAATTCTTCAACACGATTTTTAAAACTGGTTATTCTCTCCTTTATATCTTCCGTGGTTTTTTTTAATTCTGTTAATTCCTGGATCTCTATTTCTTTATGCAAGAAGGCGGAATCCCCACCTACTATTGTATTTAGTTGAATTCCTATGATAACTCCAAATATAATACACACCGTTATAATACTCACCAATTTGCTATGTTTTTTCAATTTGACACTTCCTTCAACCTACCGTAGGTATTCTTGCCTGTATGAGGAAATATAACACTAACCGTCCGTGTATAACCCCTATTAAAATAATACCCTTTATATTAGGATAGGTCAATATCGTTTAGACATCAACAAAAAATTCAGGAAGGTCTAAGACCTTCCTAAATTGGTTAGCGAACGTTCTGATCGTTCTACCATTTTTTTGACCATACGGCCACCTACATATCCTGCCCTGGTCTGATTTTCCAAACCCAGTTCTTTGGCAATTTCCTCTTTAAAGGATTCCAATGCTTGTCTAGCCTCGGGCGTAACAGATTTTTTGTTTTGTGCCATAAATACCACTCCTTAAATATATTTTACCTGTATACCTTCTTTTTATTAGTGGTATTTTATACTTACCTTCCATTTTAAATACATGCTATTGTTAAAACAAACAATTATTTTTATACCATTCCCATCCTTTTGCGTACTAATGTCATGGTATTTTCGGCTAATTCATAGGCCCTTTTCGCTCCTGTTTCGTATACCTTTTCTATAAAATCCAAATTGTTCATATAATCTTCATAGCTTTTTTTAAACGGCCTTAAAAATTCTATAACAATTTCCGCCGTATCAGTTTTAAATACTCCGTACCCTTTGCCTTCGTATTTTGATACCACCTCTTCTACAGACAAGCCTGTGAGGCTGGAATATATTGTGATTAAATTTTTAATACCCGGTTGTTCATCCCTATAGGCTATTATATTTTCGCTATCCGTAACAGCTCTTTTAATTTTTTTCATAATGCTATCTTCACTGTCCATTAAAAGTATTGTTGCATTGGCATTTTCATCGGATTTTGACATCTTTTTAGTCGGCTCCTGGAGACTCATAATCCTGGCGCCTATTTTAGGTGTGTACATTTTAGGCACTGAAAAAGTCTCCCCATACAAATTGTTAAACCGCGTTGCGATGTCCCTGGTCAGTTCTAAATGTTGCTTTTGATCTTCTCCCACGGGTACCAGATCGGTTTTATACAGCAATATGTCAGCCGCCATGAGTACAGGATAAGTAAACAATCCTGAATTAACGTTGTCCCTATTTTGACCTGATTTGTCCTTAAATTGCGTCATTCTTTTCAGTTCACCGACATATGTGATACAACCTAAAATCCAACTAAGTTCCACATGTTGGGGAACATGGGATTGAAAAAAAATGATATTTTTTTCCGGATTCAGACCACTTGCTAAATACTGTGCCAGAAATGACAGCGAAACCTTGTGAAATTCCTTGGGATCCTGACGCACGGTTAAGGAATGCAGATCTACAATACAATATAAACAATTATGGTCCTTTTCAAGCTCCTTCCAATTTTGCAGTGCTCCTATATAGTTTCCCAATGTTAGGCTTCCTGTCGGTTGTGCACCACTGAATACTGTTTTCTTTTCTCTCATTGATATATAACCCTCTTTCCTGTTTGCAATCCTATGTATTAATATTTAGCATTTTTTCCACAAATATTTACCCTAACTGAAATTATCTTCCAAATTTTCAATCCTGTTTTCTAATTCCCTGATTTTCTCTAGCAAATAATCTTGGTCTGTTTTTGGATGTTTATTAAAATGCTTCAGTAATAATATTGTAATAATTACAGGTACAACTAACACAAAAATCACCAGCACCAGACTCATGAATGAATATAGAAACGACAATTGGAATTCCCCCCACCCCAAAATTCATTATATTATAATTATTATACCATAAAAAGAAGGTCCGGATAAATCCGAACCTTCTTTTGTATGTAATGCTATTTTATTCTTCCTTAGAATAATCCTATAATTTCTCCACTTGGAAGAATATCCATATGATTTGCTGCCGGAACCCTAGGTAATCCTGGCATTGTCATAATTTCTCCCGCTAATGCCACTATAAATCCGGCTCCTGCCGATAATTTAACGTTACTTATTGAAATCTTGAAGTTTCTAGGTCTGCCCAGTTTCTTCGGATCATCAGATAGAGATAGCTGGGTTTTTGCTATACAAATAGGCACTTTGTCCAGTCCTAATTCTTCAAGTCTCTTAATTTGTGTTAAAGCAGCCTTGTCGAAATCAACTCCGTCTGCACCATATACTTCTGTTGCAATCTTGGTGATTTTATCAACAACACTTTCTTCAACATCATAGAGGAATTTAAAGTCTGCAGGTTTGTTTTCTACAACTTCTACTACCTTCTTAGCCAAATCAATTCCACCGTCTCCACCGTTCGCCCATACGTCTGAAAGAACTACGTCTGCGCCCAGTTTCTCACAGTATTCGCGTACAACTGCCAATTCTTCATCTGTGTCGGTTGGGAACTTGTTAATGGCAACTATTGCAGGTACACCAAATTTTTGTACGTTTTCGATTTGTTTTTCTAGGTTCTCAAGTCCTGTTCTGAGATAATCAAGGTTTACTACATCCCACTCATCCCTTGATGCCCCACCGTGATGTTTCAGAGCCCTTACGGTAGCAACTATAACTGTACAGTTTGGCTTTAAGCCGGCAAATCTACATTTGATATCGTAGAATTTCTCAGCACCAAGGTCAGCTGCGAAACCTGCTTCAGTTATTAGATAATCAACAAGCTTTAATCCTAATGCAGTCGCTTGAACACTGTTACATCCATGAGCGATATTTGCAAATGGTCCACCGTGAACAATTGCAGGTGTATTTTCTAATGTTTGTACCAAGTTTGGCTTGATTGCGTCTTTAAGTATCAATGA
>JAAZJW010000270.1 GCA_012800145.1 Clostridiales bacterium
TGCCTCCTATACGCAAACTGGCAAAGGACCTCAACGTTAACAATGTTACGGTTGTAAATGCATATCATGTTTTAGAGCAAGAGGGATTGGTATATAAAAAAATGGGAAGTGGCACATATGTATCACCGGATTTACTTGCATATGCATATGAGGAACAAGGAATATCAGATAATTTGGGATCTCTTTCTTTTATAGAACAAGGACAAATTCAAATTCAAAAAAACACGATTAATTTTGCCAGCGCTACTCCTATGTCGGAACTATTTCCGGTGGATGATTTTAAACAGGCTCTTAATGAAGTTTTAGACAGAGATAGGGGACACGCCTTTGATTACCAGGAGAGCCAAGGATATTTTCCTCTGAGGGAAGCATTGATAAAATATGTGCAGGAGTATAATATTTTTGCAAACGTTGAAAGTATACAAATCATATCAGGAGCCCAACAGGGTATAGATATTATTGCGAAAGCTTTGTTAAATTATGACGATGCGGTCATCATTGAAAGTCCCTCCTACACAGGCGCCATAGCTTCCTTCAAATCCAGGGGAGCTCAAATTGTAGATGTGAAACTGCTGGATGACGGTATAGACATTGAAGATCTGGATAGAAAAATTCGTATTTTTAAACCTAAATTTTTATATTTAATGCCTAACTTTCAAAATCCAACGGGCATATCATATAGTCGCGATAAAAAGGATAAAATTATTGATTTATGCAAACAGCATGGAATATATATAGTTGAAGATGATTATTTAAGTGATTTAAATTTTTATTCTAGGGATAATACTACATTGAAAAGCCTGGACATAAACAATGAATTAGTTATCTATGTAAAAAGCTTTTCGAAAATATTTATGCCGGGTTTAAGGCTTGGGTTTCTAATAGCGCCATCGGTGTTTTATGAACATTTGCTTTTTGCTAAGCATTCATCAGATATATCTACGTCAGGACTTTTGCAGAGAGCATTAGAAATATACTTTACAAGAGGTACCTGGAAAGAACATATTGAGTATATGGGTGAAAAATACAGGGACGTTTTTAACCTCATGCTAAAAAATATTGAAAAACACATGCCACCTGAGGTTGATTTTATATACCCACAAGGTGGGGTTAATTTTTGGTTTAAACTGCCGGAGGGAATTTCATCAAGAAACCTATATGAGGAGGCAATTAAAGAGAATGTTGCCATAGCACCGGGTAATTTGTTTTTTGTTCATCAAAACGATGACAGGCATTTTAGACTGAGCATTGCTTCCGTTAATGATGATGAAATCGAACGTGGAATAATTATAATAAGTAACATAGTTAAGGATTTAATCAGGGGAAAGAATGATAAAGAAGTTGGGAAGGAAGTGTACAGACCTATATTGTAGCTGGTAGCCGGAGGTTAAAAATCAGGAGGCTCAAAATAGCAGGATATGGTTGGGTATCTTTGGTGCCCAACCCTTAACTTCTGACTTTCAAAATACAATATTATGGAAAGCGACATTCACCAAAAATCATTTATCGTATGCTGGGGGGCTTTATTGTGAAAAGGGTTAGGATTATTTGCAACCCCAATTCCGGAAGGCAAATTGTGCAAAGGAATATACCCGATTTGGCAAAGGTATTGGAGGAAAATAATTTTTATGTGAGTATACATACAACCAGAGCACAACTTGATGCTACACATGCAGCTTCAGAAGCCTGTAAAAATGGATATGATATAGTTATAGCAATAGGTGGAGACGGTACAGTTAATGAAGTTGTTAACGGTATAATGCTTAATGAAATTAAACCTAAATTGGCTATTTATCCTGCAGGTACTGTTAATGATTTTGCCACCTATTTAAAAATTCCGCGGATGATGAAGGAATTTGCTAAAATGATTACTGAAGAAAAAACAACTAAAATAGACGTCGGACTGGGCGGTGATAGGTATTTTTTAAATGTTGCCGCGGCGGGACTTCTAACGGATGTGGCATATAGGGTTTCTTCCGAAGCAAAAACTGTGTTAGGGAAATTTGCATATTATTTAGAGGGACTCAAGGAACTGCCAAAGCAAGTGTTTAAGCCTATAAAGATAATGTTGAAAATAAATGATATAGAAGAAGAAAGAGAAATCCTGTTTTTTTTAGTAGCAAATACTCCCTCTGTAGGCGGTTTTAAATATGTTGCTCCGGATGCCGACATCAATGACGGCAAGTTCGATTTGCTCATTGTTGAAAAAAGCCAGTTTATTGATGTGGCAGGTATTTTTTTTATGGCCTTAATGGGCAATCATATAGGCCATCCCAATTTACAATATACACAGGTGGATGCTTTCAGTGTTTACTGTGAAGACAGTATATATGTAGATCTGGATGGTGAACAGGGCGGAAAGCTCCCCATGGATTTTCGGGTTGAAAAGGGGGCACTTGATTTGCTTATTCCTTAATAAATGGATCTATTTAGGACAGTTTAAAGATTAATAAAACCTTTTTGATTGAATATACATATACTATGTAATAGGCCAAAATAGAGAGGGGGGAAATGATGGAAAAGCAGGAACATGGTTCCCAGGTTCAATCGAATTGGTTGCTTTTTTTTCTATTTTTGCTTTTTGTTTGCCGAAAAGACACCGGCAAATCGGGTTTTCAAGGGATGGATCCAATTGATTTAGATAAAAAATCTAGATTGCTCAATAAGATAAAGGGATATATGAGTCCACAGGACCAATATATTATTCACAGTGCGGAAATTGTATTGCAAATCATTGCCAAAGTCAAAACACTGTTGGATTTGCCTCAAACTGAAATGTTGAAAATGGAGGATGCTACACCGAATCCGGAAGATAAAAAATATGACATGTTGGCAGGTCTGGGTGAATTTCTCGAAGGCGAAATATCTGAATCATTGTTAACAAATGATACAAAAGAAAAAACCGTTGAACTCAAAAAACTGACATCAGTGTTGGGAATAATAGATAATTTAAGGGGTAAGAAAAAAATGAGCAAATCAGAAATCATGGAAATTGTTCGGCCTTTTGTTGACAAGGAACAGGAGGATTCCTTGATGCGAATGGTTCAGGCATTTGGAGCTATGGACGATATGAAGGGGGCGGGTATAGAACCTGTTAATTAACATGGAACAATTATTATTAAAAGGTTTGTGGAAAATAAAAAACATAAAATTATAAATAGGCTAAAACTTAATCTGGAGTAACATATAATTGTCTTTGTTTATCTTTACCGGGCGTCTTGAAGATGAATAA
>JAAZJW010000271.1 GCA_012800145.1 Clostridiales bacterium
TTATCATGTAATTGTTAGGGGGCTGAAATTGTGAGTTCAATAGAAATAATGGTGTCTGATTGTACCGAATCGGACATTATAGCTGAGGATGTAGTTAATCCTAACGGGCTTACTGTATTGGTTAGGGGTGCTGTAATAACCGATTATATCAAAAAAAGGCTTACAGAAATGGGGATTGAAAAGGTTACCGTTTATAATTCAATGGATAATTATGATAATTTTGTAAACAATACATCTTATCAGGATTGCAAACAACAGTATAAAGAAACTGTATTGTTAATTAAAAATATAATTGATGGTCTATTGCGTGGAGAACAGCTACAATATAACGGTATAGTGAATGCAGCAAATAAAATTCTAGGGCTTAAAAATGATAAGAGAAATGTAATAAACTATTTAAATAAAATTCGAAGTGCTGATGAATATACTTATACACATTGCGTGGATGTAGCTTTCTATTCTATGTTAATTGGTGCCTGGTTAAATCTTCCGGATGAAGAAATAAACGAAGTAATCCAGGCCGGTTTGCTTCATGACATTGGCAAGGTGAAAATTCCCAATAAGATTCTCAACAAAAAGGGCAAATTAACAACCGAAGAATTTAATATAATAAAAAAACATACAATTTTGGGGCATGAAATTCTGAGCAAAATGGATGATATCAGTGATGGGGTTAAAAATGCCGTGATATTTCACCATGAAAGAATGGATGGCACCGGATACCCCTTTGGTATGTCTGCAACTTTTATAGACCTTTATTCTAAAATAGTTGCTATAGCCGATGTTTTTGATGCAATGACCTCCGATAGGGTATATAGAAAAAGGAAAACACCCTTTGACGTATTTGAAATGTTTAAAACTGTAGGTGTCAGAATATTTGATTCCACCATATTGAACACTTTTATTAAGAAAATATCACCCTATTACATAGGAGCCAATGTTATGCTGAACAACGGCGAAAGGGGCAGAATTGTTTATATTCCTCCACGAGATGTATTAAGTCCCATAATAGAAATACAATCTGATTATTTAGACCTTTCGATACAGAATAATGTTGAAATCCTAAGTATAGGAGGTTAAGTTCGGGAAGGCCATTAAGGCCGTAGGACATTGAATATATCACCCCTATAGGATATTCCCGAGCCGTAAACAGGTTGACAGATACAATATATTACTATATACTATGTGCAACAATAAATTTAACAGGGCCTCACTTTTATGGTGGGGTAGAGGTGCGATATTCAACGGCCTGCGGTGGAGTTTGAGAGGCTTTGATGCCGCAGGGCAGGGGATATTGCCGAAGTAGATAGTATTCTCGGTGCTATTTGCTGGCTCTATGGTTAATAGCTATAGGGCTGTCTCAATGAACATCTCGGTTTGTTGAGTTGTGCTATCTCATAATAAAAAGATGAGAATTAGAAACAACTATGCATAATATAACCTGGGGTGGACTCAGGTTTTTTTATTTGTCGAAATTTAAAACAAAATGTAAATTATATGTTACAATGTTAGACAGGCATTTATTTTTTAAGTAATAAACCAGATTTATAATGAAATAAGGGGGAGGAGCTAAAAATGAACAAAAAGGTAACACTGGTTATAGTAATATCATTGATATTATCTATGCTGTTGACAGGATGTTGGGGGAAAGAAGGTACTCCGACAGGCCAAGAAGGTGAAGAGAACGGTGGAGTTTCAACGGGCCTGGATGAAAACGGTGAAACCAACGGTTCGGCTCAGGACAACAAGGAGGTATTCAGGGTAGGACTCGAAGCCGACTATGCACCATTTAACTGGACACAGATGGATAGTTCGAACGGTGCGGTTAGAATTGAAGGAAACCCGGAATACGCGGGAGGCTATGATGTAGAAATTGCCAAAATGATAGCCGAAGGTTTAGGTAAGGAATTAGTTATTGTTAAAATCGATTGGGATGGTCTTGTACCTGCATTAATATCAAACAAAATCGACGCCATAATAGCGGGCATGTCACCTACGGACGACCGTAAGGAAACGATTGATTTCTCGGATAATTATTACAAGTCAGATCTGGTTATGGTTGTTAAAAAAGGTAGTAAATTCGAGAATGCAACCTCCATACAAGACTTCAAAGGGGCAAAAATAACTGCACAATTAAACACATTCCATTATACGGTAATTGACCAGATTAAAGGTGTGAAAAAGGAGACCCCAATGGATAACTTCCCTGCAATGAGGGTCGCAGTGGAGACAGGGATATTAGACGGATATGTTTCGGAGCGTCCTGAGGCTGTCAGTGCCACAAGTGCTAATAAAAATTTTGCAATGGTAGAATTCAAGGACGGGTTTGTAACGTCGGACGATGATACGGCAATTGCGGTGGGGGTTCGAAAAGGTGATGACGAACTGAGGGAAAAAATAAACGAAGTATTGGCAGGTTATACGGAAAAGGATTTTACAAGCATTATGGATACTGCTATAAAGAACCAACCAGCGGAACAAGAGTAGACGCTAAAAACCGGTTGTATTTATATAATGCAATCGGTTTTTATGATGTTTTGAAGGAGGGACAACATGGAAATAAAATGGCTGGTGAGGATTTGGACCAGATATTGGCCGATGTTTATTCGCGGTGCAGGAGTAACACTTTATATCTCTATAATCAGTACTATTATAGGTGCCGCCATAGGTTTAGCAATAGGGGTTATACACACCATACCCCTGCCGGAAAAGGGAGCAAGAAGGGTGTTTTTGAAGGTTGTTAACGGTGTTCTTTCCGCTTATATAGAATTTTTCCGCGGGACACCCATGATTGTACAGGCCATGGTAATTTATTTCGGTTCCGCCGTATCCTTCGGTATACACATAGACAGGATGTTTGCGGCGCTTCTTATCGTTTCAATCAACACAGGCGCTTATATGTCGGAGGTTGTCAGAGGCGGTATAATTTCTATTGACAGAGGACAGTTCGAGGCGGCACATGCCATAGGTATGAATCATGTTCAAACCATGATAAACGTTGTATTGCCCCAGGTAATTCGTAACATTCTACCTGCCACGGGTAATGAATTTGTAATCAATATAAAAGATACATATGTCCTCAATATAATTTCCGTGACAGAGTTGTTTTTCCAAACAAAATCTATTGCGGGTAATAATTTCAGATATGCCGAAGCATTTTTTATCACCAGTATCATTTATTTTATAATGACATTTACGGTAACAAGAATTTTGCGTATTTTTGAGAGAAAGTTAGATGGACCTGCAAACTATGATATGTTGGGCAATCAGATGCAGGTACAGAAACCTGAGAGTATGTTAGGAAAAGATGGTGGACTTGTGGGAAGAGCCTAGAAGGTGGGGGAATGTATGAAAAACGTAATTGATATACAACATTTAAGCAAGTCCTTCGGTAATAATGAGGTTTTAAAGGATATTAATTTTTCAGTAAAGAAAGGGGAAGTAGTTTGTATTATCGGTTCGTCCGGTTCTGGAAAATCAACCCTTCTTCGCTGCATAAATCTGTTAGAGAAGCCGAACGGCGGCAAGATATTTTATAACGGGAAAAATATCCTGGATGCTGAACATAATATATATGAACATCGTACAAAACTGGGTATGGTATTTCAACAGTTTAACTTGTTTAATAATCATAATGTGTTGAACAATTGCACAGTGGGGCAAACCAAGGTATTAGGGCGTTCCAATGATGAAGCGGAAAAAACAGCTATGAAATATTTAGAGGTTGTTGGAATGGGTCAATACATCAATGCAAAACCAAGCCAATTATCGGGTGGGCAAAAACAACGTGTAGCCATTGCCAGGGCGCTTTCCATGGAACCTGATGTTATGCTGTTCGATGAACCTACATCATCATTGGATCCTGAAATGGTGGGGGAAGTGCTCAGGGTAATGAAAGAACTTGCCGGAAGCGGTCTTACTATGCTGGTGGTGACCCATGAAATGGAATTTGCGAAAGAAGTATCCGATCGTGTGGTATTCATGGACGAGGGAGTTATTGCAGAGGAAGGAAGCCCTGAACAGATATTTAATAACCCGAAGGAAGAAAGAACCAAGGAATTTTTAAAACGTATTCTGAAAGAAATGTAATATGAAAGAAAGGACCACAGCAGGAACGGCAGACTGTGTGAAAAATGCATCCTGAGCGAAGCGAAGGATCTCAAATGGCCTAAAAACGAGATTCTTCGTTACACTCAGAATGACAAAAAGCGAGGAAAGTGCTTTTTCACACAGTCTGCCATCCCTTATGTGTCCCCTTAGAAATACAATCCCTAATTTTTGTTATCCTGAAACGCATAGTATAAACGATACTTTTGAGGGAGCCCCTGTTTAAAGGCTACAAGGGCAGATCTGTTCATGTTCCCTAAAAATCAACAATCTTCCCCATTTTATTTTCGTACAAAAATCAATTTTTCACTTGCAAACCCATGTATAATTATGATAGAATAATTGTAATAATTATCAATTTATTTAATATAGTTGAAAAAATCGCTGAATTCTATAAAGAAGCGGGGGAACCAATCTTTTGGGGTGAATCCTATTTTATAGGATGGGCTACCTTTGGCCCTAATCCGTCAGCTAACTTCGTAAGCGTAAAGAGGGGGAAATATACTATGCCTGTGTCCAGACTATGGAACCCCATGGTCTTTTTTAATCCTAAATTTTAAATTTCGGAAACAAAAATAATTATTATTTGAAGGGGTGATATTTTGAAAAGGGAACTCACTTATTGTGTTATTGGAGCCGGTAACGGGGGAATCGCCATGGCAGGTTATCTTGCCATGATGGGGTATAGGGTTAACCTGTACAACAGAACACCTGCAAGGATATCCTCCTTAATGAAGGAACGAACCATTTACCTTGAGGGTGAAATTAATGGGTGTGGGGTGTTGAACAAAGTTACAGATAACATGGAGGAAGCCATAAGTGATGTAGATATAATAATGGTAACCATACCCGCCATAGGACATTATAATGTTGCCGGGTCGATGGCGCCTTATCTCAGGGACAATCAAATAATAATATTGAACCCGGGCAGAACCGGGGGGGCATTGGAAGTATATGAAATTTTGTTAAGGGAAGGAAAACAGGATAAAATTATAGTGGCGGAGGCACAAACCTTTATTTATGCTTGTAGGTCTATGGAATTTAATCGGGCACATATATTCAAATCAAAAAGGGAAGTAACCCTTGCAGCAATACCCGCCACAAGAACGGATTATGTATTGGGTCTTATTAATGAGGCCTATCCCCAGTTTATACCTGCAAAGGATGTTTTAGAAACCAGTATCAATAATTATGGTGCCATATTTCATCCTGCACCTACACTTTTAAACAGCGGCCATATTGAAAGGTGTGCCCCTTTCGAATATTATATCGAAGGAATAACACCCTCAATAGGAAATTTCCTGGAAAAACTGGACAAAGAAAGAATGGAATTGGGGAGAATGCTCCAGATAAAAACATTATCCGCTGTTGAATGGTTGGAAGAAACCTATGCTGCAAAAGGCGAAACTATATTTGAAGCAATCCAAAATAATTCTGCATACAGGGGATTACAGGCACCACAAGGACTGGACATCAGATATATTTATGAAGATGTTCCTTACGGTTTAGTGCCTATGGAGTCTATAGCTCACACTTTAGGCATAAAAACTCCCGCTATAACTTCAATAATCGATATAGCTCAGTTGATGACTAATAGGGATTTCAGGGAAGAAGGTAGAAGTGCAAACAGACTTGGGCTTGGAGGTCTAAGTGTTGCTGAAATGCACATGTTAGCAAGACAGGGAACGGTGGTAAGGAAAGAACTGGAGGAGGTGGTTTAGTGAAAAAAATGATAGGATTGACCCTCGGAAATTGTGTTCATGTAGCGGGTACAATGAATTATCTGGGTTTGGCGGAAAAGGAGAATTATAAAACGGAATTTGTAGGTATAGGGATAAGTGTAGAAAAGTTGATTAAAATTATTAAGGATAAAAAACCTGATATTGTAGGGCTATCATATAGACTTTCACCTGAGCCGCTGAATGGGATTTTAAAGGATTTAAAAGAAAACATAGAAACAAATGAGTGTTTAAAAGATATAGTTTGGTTATTCGGAGGAACGGAACCCACGGCACTGGTAGCAGAAAAATACAATATATTTGATAAGATATTTTATGGTAACGAAGATATAGATGAAGTGATAGCCTATATAAAAGGCCAAGAAAATTCGGAAGAGGAAATATACCCGGACAGCCTTATAGAAAGGATCGATTCCAAGTATCCATATCCCATACTGAGACACCATTTAGGGCTCACATCCAAAGAAAAAACAATAGAAGCAATAGAAAAAATAGCGGATTCAAAGGTTTTGGATGTGATATCCATTGCGCCGGATCAGAATGCACAGGAATTTTTCTTTGATCAGGAAAATATGGATGAAAGCCTGAGTGGGGCCGGTGGTGTGCCTATTAGGAATGAAAGGGATTTGAGAGATTTATATAATGCAGCTCAAAAGGGAAATTATCCGTTATTAAGGTCCTATAGTGGAACCAAAAATATATTAAAATTTGCAGAGGTTCTACGAAATACCATAAATAATGCTTGGTGTGCGGTACCATTATTTTGGTATTCCGAGCTGGACAAGAGGGGACCAAGGACATTAAAGGAAGCCATAATAGAAAATCAACAGGTCATGGCTTGGCATGGAAAAAGAAATATACCTGTGGAAGTAAATGACCCACATCATTGGAGCTTGAGGGATGCGCATGATGCGATAGGAGTTGCGGCTGCATATTTGGCAGCGTATAACGCTAAAAAGATGGGTGTAAAGGACTATATAGCCCAGTTTATGTTCAATGTTCCCGCTTATATTTCTGCGGAAAATGATTTGGGAAAAATGCTGGCTAAAATAGAATTGATAGAAAATCTGCAGGATGAAAATTTTAATGTTTATCGTCAGGCTAGAGCGGGACTGGCAAGTTTTCCGGCTGATTTATATCAGGCCAAGGGTCAATTAGCTGCCTCCGCGTATTTAGCCATGGCAATCAAGCCCCACATATATCACGTGGTTGGGTTCTGCGAGGCCCATCACGCTGCAGAAGCGGAAGATGTGATAGAATCATGCAAAATAGTCAGGGGTATAATTAAAAATGAATTTTTAGGTTCTATAAATCTGGCCGAGGATATGAATGTTCAGAAAAGAAAAAAAGAATTAATAGAAGAAGCTGAAATTATCTTGGATGGCATAAGATTACTCAACAGGGGAGCAGAAGATCCTCTGTCAGACCCGACCACATTAGTACGGGCGGTAGAATCAGGAATATTAGACGCACCACAGCTCAAGGGCAATTCTGTAGCAAGGGGAGAGCTGAAAACAAGAATGGTACAAAGTGCATTGTTTGCTTATGACGAAGAGAATGCCAGAATAATACCTGAAAAGGAAAGAATAGAAACTATACTGGGAAATATATGTATAAACAAATAGATGAAAAACATGGACTCCGATTTTTGTCATCCTGAGTCGGACAGAATAAACGGAGCCCCTGAAGGATCTTTTTCATGAAATAGCAAAGGGCCATGTGCATGTATCTGTCCTAAAGCATGGTTTCCCGGTTTTTGTCATCCTGAGACGGACAGTATAAATGGAGCCCTCGAAGGATCTTTTTCGTGAAATATTGCAAGCGACCTGTGTATCAGTCTGAAAGGTGGACAAATTTGTCCACCTTTATGTTTTTAAATAACAAATTACACTATAATATATAATGACACAAAATCGTCACATTTTTGCTGTATAATAATAACAGAAGGTGGTGAAAGCATATGGCAGGAGGCACAATATTATTGGTAGAAGACGAAAAAAACCTGAGGAAATTGATAAAAACCTATCTGGAAAGAGAAATGATAAATGTTATGGAAGCGGCAGACGGCAGAGAAGCATTGGAATTATGGGACACAGACAAATATGATTTGGTGATACTGGATGTTATGTTGCCTGAATATGACGGATGGACGGTTTGTAAGCGAATTCGTCGGGACAGTTATGTGCCTATCATTATGCTTACAGCCAGGGGTGAAGAAGAAGATAAATTATTCGGTTTTGATCTGGGAGTGGACGACTACGTCACAAAGCCTTTTAGTGTAAAAGAATTGGTAGCCAGGGTCAAGGCACTGCTAAAAAGAAGTAACCATCAATTATTGACTGAAGTAATAGAGGTGGGGGATCTGAAGATAGACAAAAAAATGCATCAAGCTTTTTTAGATGGCAAACCCATAGATTTAACACCCAAAGAATATGATTTGTTATTGGTTTTTTTACATAATCAGAACCAAGCGTTGACCAGGGAAATTATCCTAGACAATGTTTGGGGGTATGATTATTATGGGGATCTCAGAACAGTCGACACCCATGTAAAAAGATTGATGAAAAAATTAAAGCGTATGGGTAAGCAAATCATAACCGTAAGGGGTCTGGGATACCGTTTCGAGGTGACAAATTGAGAAAACGATCTATTACGAGTAAAATATTACTGTTATTCGTTGCATTTACGGTCATAATTATAGGTACTTTTTGGATATTGCAGAGCCAATTTTTAGACCGTTATTATGTATATAGCAAAATACAGCAGGTAAAGGGCTATGGCATGAAAATCCATGGACAAATCATGAAAGGTAACATAAATGAAGAAACCAATGATTATGTCGAATCTGTTGTAGAAAAAATTAATGGGCGTATTTTGGTTATCGACCCAAATGATAGGGTTATATATGGGGCGGGAAGGACTCATCATATGAATCGTGCCAATAGAATACCCGAGGCCTTTTTAAGACAAGCCCGGGAAGGTAAGGTTCAACATTATCTTGTCTCGGGTCAGTCGAAACATATGGAAAGTATGGATCTGTTGACTGTATTGGTTCCCATTGAAGGCCAAATTTATTTTTTCCAGACTCCTTTACATTCTATAGAGGAAGCGGTAACTATCAGCCAAAGATTTACAATTTATCTGCTTTTTATTGCCTTTTTTATTGCACTGGTTTTATCATGGTTTTTTTCAAAAACAATTACAAATCCATTGCTACATCTAAATGAAGTGGCTCATCAGATGGGGAAATTGAATTTTGATGTAAAATGTGAAGAGGATAGAAAAGATGAAATTGGGGACCTGGGCAGAACATTAAATTTCTTAACGGAAAAACTGAAAGATACAATCGGAGCCCTTCGTGGAGAATTACAAAAAGAAAAAAGAATAGATAAAATGCGTAAACAATTTATTGCTCGTGTTTCACATGAATTGCAGACACCGATTTCCCTGATACGGGGGTATACTGAAGCTCTACAAGATGGTGTAGCTGCAGATAAAAATGAAGAAAAAGAATACTTTTCCATCATTGAGGGCGAAACTATTAAAATGAGCAGTCTGATAAAAGATTTACTGGATTTAGGGCAGTTGGAATCCGGAAGTTTCAAAATAAATATGGAATCATTTAATATTGTTTCAATGGTTTATCAAAATCTATCGAAATTTGAACTGTTTAAAAAGGAAAAAAACCTGGAATTTCGGGTAACCGAGGAAACTGATTGGGAGGATGTCATAGGAGACGAATACAGAATTGAACAGGTAATTACGAATTTACTTCAAAATGCAGTAAACCATTGTAATCCCGGTGGGCTGGTAGACATTACAATTCAGGAAGAAGGGGACAAAATTAAAATAAACATCTACAATGATGGAGAAAAAATTAATGAAGAGGACAAAGATGGTATCTGGGAAAGTTTTTATAAAACGAAAGAAGACAAAAAAGGGACAGGGCTTGGTTTAGCAATAGTTAAAAATGTGTTGCAGCTTCACAAAAGTGAATATGGCACAGCAAACCAAGAGGCAGGTGTAACATTCTTTTTTACATTAGACAAAAGTTTCTCATAATTGTCACAGAATTGTCACCTTAAAAGTGTATATTAATATTGCAAGGGAAAATTATAAAAAGTTAGGAGGGGTAAAATGAATAAGAAAACAAAGGTATTGTTGATAGCATTAGGCTTAGTGGTACTTATGGCGGTACCGGCATTTGCGAGCCAAAGTACATTGGAAAACTACAGATTTTTATGGGGAGCAGGCCGACAATCAAATCTTGAAACAATAGCTGACAAGGCCGGGGTTCCTGTGGAAGAGCTAATCGAAAAAAGAAAATCAGTATCAAGTTGCAAAGACCTTTTAGATGAATACGGTTTGGACGCTGAAGAAATAAGGGAAGCAAGGCTGGAACAACAATTTAAAAAAGTAGATGAAAAGGTCAAAGAAGGCAACATTACTGAAGAAGAAGGAAAAACAATAAAAGAAAAAATGCAATCCCATAAATTTTTACAAGATTGTAACGGTCCCCATCATGGCAAACGGGAAGGCATGAAACTGAATCTAAAACATGGGGAAGGTGCTTGCGGGCATAAACATGGAGTAGGCAGGCATCATGGACGAGGCATCAGATTTAGCAAATAAACAGTTTAGAAAATGAAATATTGCGACTTTGTTCGTTATTATGGCAGTTGTAGGGGTAGCAGACTGTGTGAAAAGACACAGTTCCTGCTTTTCTGTCATCTGGGATTGTAGGGGCAGACGACTCTGTCTGCCCGCGGGTGGACAGGGTCGTCCACCCCTACGATTTTCATAGCAATGACAAA
>JAAZJW010000272.1 GCA_012800145.1 Clostridiales bacterium
AAAACCCTGATATGATTTATCCTGAGCTTAGAGATGGCATATTTTTTAATTGTTTGTATCATATATGATATTGTCATAATTGATAAATAAAACATACATAAAAAACCAATATGTCCAATATAATTATATGTAAGAAAAGATAAAATTGCACTATGAAATTATATAAAATAAAAAACAATATAACTATAGGGGGGATAAATTATGAGATTAAGCTCAATCGGAGGTAAAGAAATTATTAATTTATATGATGGCAGCAGCCTAGGTTTAATATCAGAATCTGATTTATTGATTAACAAAAGAACGGGAAGAATTCATTCCCTTTTAATACCTGAAAACAAAGGTCTTTTTAATATTTTTTCCGGTAATTCCTTAATAGAAATTCCTTGGGAATCTATAAAAAAAATAGGAAATGATATGATCATTATTGATCTGGTAAACAGTTATAAATAAAAGTATTAAATATTAAGGAATAGATGATTTAAATTGGGTAAAGATAATCATAATAATATAGAACAGAAATCCATAAACGGATTTTGATTGCGAAAGATTACATGGTATTGAAAATGCACAAACACGGGAGTGGAGAAATGATAAACCATTTTACAGGAGAACATAATCAATTTGTAATAGACCCCCAAAAACCACCGCAAAATGAAGGTGAAACGGACAACAAACAACAATTAGAAACTATACAGGGGTTAGGAATAGGCGAACTGCCGGAACCTAGTGGAAGCATCCATACGTTGACCATTATAGGCCACATAGAAGGACATATGATTGCACCCCCACAAAATAAGTCAAGCAAATATGAACACATCATCCCACAACTGGTAGCTGTAGAAGAAAATCCGAATATTGAGGGATTGCTAATTATTTTAAACACTGTAGGTGGGGATGTAGAAGCAGGGTTGGCCATTTCTGAATTGATATGCAGTTTATCCAAACCTAAAGTCACTTTGGTTATAGGAGGTGGCCACAGTATAGGTGTTCCCCTGGCCACCGCGGGAGACTACTCATTTATTGCGCCTACTGCAACAATGACCATACATCCCATAAGAATGAATGGATTAATAATAGGAATTCCCCAGACTTTTGAATACTTTTTAAAAATGCAGGAACGAATAGTGGATTTTGTTTTGCGCACCTCGAAAATAGAAAGAAGTGTTTTTGTACAATTAATGAGGGCTACAGACAAATTGGCAAATGATGTGGGTACAATTTTAATAGGAAAAGAAGCGGTTGAGCATGGATTAATTGATGAAGTCGGGGGCCTAGATAGTTCAATGAAGAAATTAAAGGAACTAATAGAAACAAATAAACAGGCGCCCTAAACCGCGCAGGACCTGAATTTTAAAATTTAAATAGATAAACTATAAAAGCTATGAAATGGGTTACGTTTAGAAACAAAACCCCATGGCTTTTATTTTTTTACTAAAACCGGAATCCCCCGTAAATCTTTTTATACTTTTTGTATAACATTTGTAGGTTTTAGCGGTTTAGTGTAGAATATATTATTAGACTACAAGTTTTAAAAATAAATTCAGTTTTGGCTAATTAGAATCTATGGAGTTGATAATAATGAACAGAAATCATCGTGGAAAACAAAATAAAAATTTAAAATCGCCAAGGGATGGGTTTACGAATGAGGTATATGGTATTTTCATTATTGCACTCGGATTAGTCCTGCTCATAAGCATACAGGGGAACAGCGCGGGGAGGGTTGGAAACCTGATAAAATTTGTTTTTAGCGGTTTGTTCTCCAGCACAGCATTTATACTACCTTATCTAGCGATTCTATGCGGTGTATTTATTTTTGTTAATAAATCAGTGGTTAAAGAAACCAAAACTATGTTGTTTTACACATTAATATTCATTTCTATCACTATATTCAAATCACTTGGCTCTATCAGAATTATAGATGATATTGTATCTTCCGGTACCGGCGATTGGCTAAAACAAGTCTTTCAATTAGGAGTAGAAGGAATCGGGGGAGGAATTGTCGGTTCCAGTATAACCAAATTACTGGTTAATTTGTTCGGGGTTTCTGCTACCTATATTATAATTTCCGCATTTATGCTCATAGTGTTGATTCTATATACAAAAATATCACTGCTCGAGACATTAATATTATTAAAAGAAAAGGCCATGACAATTTCAAATGCAATAAAGGATTTTGTTTTAATCCCTGCTAAGGACAATACCAAAAAGGATGGAAAATCCGGAAAGAAAAGCCAAAATATGCCCCCGAATACGGAAAATGGGGATGATCCGGAAAAAGATATAGAAGAAAAGATCAAGATATTAGATTTTACTACAATTGATTCGGATGATTCTTCACATAGTAATAAAACCAATGGCAATAATGATATAAAGCAAATATCCTTAGATAAAACAGGCAACACATCCATGGGTTCTTATAACATAGCTGATTATGGTCAAAACGATTTAATTTTAGATTATCAATTGCCGGGCATTGAACTTCTTAATGAGGTGATTTCACAGCCTAGTAAGGAAGATAAAAGAAAAATAATATCAAAAGCAAAAATATTGGAAGACACCTTGTATAACTTTGGTGTTGAGGCCAAGGTTATACAGGTACATAGGGGGCCTACGATTACCAGATATGAGCTACAACCCAGCGCCGGAGTCAAAGTAAGTAAAATAGTTAATTTGAGCGATGATATTGCCCTAAACTTGGCTGCACAGGCCATTCGAATTGAGGCGCCCATACCGGGCAAAGCTGCCCTAGGTATAGAAATACCCAACGAAAATATTTCCGCTGTCGCTCTCAAGGAGGTATTGAGTAGTACTAATTATAAAAATTCCTCCCTGAATTTACCCTTTGCTTTGGGTAAAGACGTTTCCGGCACACCCATAATTACAGATATAACGAAGATGCCCCACCTGTTAATTGCGGGGGCCACAGGGTCAGGTAAGAGTGTTTGTATCAATGCCTTGATATTGAGTATTTTATACAGTATGGGTCCGGACATGGCAAGGCTGGTTTTGGTAGATCCCAAAGTCGTAGAACTTAGCCAATATAATGGAATTCCCCATCTTCTTATACCGGTTGTAACTGATCCAAAAAAGGCGACAAATGCACTTAATTGGGCTGTGGAAGAAATGTCTAAACGATATAAAATATTTGCAAAGAATGGTGTCCGTGACATTGACGGATACAATAAAAAATTTGAGGAAAATAGAATACCGTATATAGTTATCATTATTGACGAATTGGCTGATCTGATGATGGTGGCCCCAAATGATGTTGAAGACGCAATATGTCGATTAGCTCAGGTGGCAAGAGCAGCCGGATTACATTTAATAATAGCAACCCAGAGGCCTTCAGTTGATGTAATTACGGGGATTATCAAAGCAAACATCCCTTCCAGGATCGCTTTTTCTGTAGCATCGCAGACGGACTCAAGAACAATTTTAGATATGGGTGGTGCTGAAAAACTTCTAGGCAGAGGAGATATGTTGTTTTATCCGGTCGGTACCAGTAAACCCATCAGGATACAAGGAGCCTTTGTATCCGAAAAAGAAGTAGAAAGGGTGGTAACCTTTATCAGGGAACAATCAGGAACACCTGATTATGAGGATACAATAATTGAGCAACTGGATCAAGACAGCAATATATCCAGGGATGAAGATGAAGATGAATTGTTTGAGGACGCTTTAAAACTAGTGATAGAAGCACAACAAGCATCCATTTCTATGCTTCAAAGAAAGCTGAAAATAGGATACAGCAGAGCAGCAAGGTTGATTGACAGTATGGAGTCAAAAAGCTATGTAGGACCCTATGAAGGCAGTAAACCGAGGCAGGTACTAATAGATAGCCAATTTTTTGAACAAAACATAAAAAAATCTATATAGGTTTATATTTACTAAAAAGTTTATAATCAGAAGGTGAAAATTTGTTTACAAAAATAACTGTTGAAGAAGCAATTAGTATCAGGGATAAAATTTTTGTTGATACCCGTTCTCCATCGGAATTTGCAAAAGGTTCTATACCTGAAGCAATAAACATCCCCATTTTGAACAACGAAGAAAGGGCTGATGTGGGTACCATATATACAAACAGAAATCCGGAAGAAGCTAAAATTAAGGGAATTGAATATGTATCCCCCAAACTTTCATCTATTTATGACCAAATTTCTTCGCTGGCAAAAAAGTATAAAAACATTATATTGTTTTGTTGGCGCGGTGGGTTGAGAAGCAGTGTTTTGTCCGGTTTTCTAGGTACGCTGGGTATAAATATTTTTCAGTTAGAAGGAGGTTACAAAAAATATCGTAAATACGTTATTGAATATTTTGATGAAAATAGGTTTAGACACAGGTTTATTGTGCTCCATGGTTACACAGGAGTAGGCAAAACCGAAATTCTTGA
>JAAZJW010000273.1 GCA_012800145.1 Clostridiales bacterium
GCATTATTTTAAAATACAGATCCTTCGCGGGTCAAACTAATCCTGCTCGTCTCAGGATGACAAAAATGTGGGGCCTTCATAGCAATGACAAAAAGCGAGAAAAGTGCTTTTTCACACAGTCTGACGTCTCAGGATGATATTTTAACGATTGTTAAACTATTGTTATTTAAATCCTTCGCGGGTCAGATTTATACTGTTTAAATTTCACTGTTTTTCAAATTATAAAATACCTTTTCTCCCAAATATTGTGCGGTGGAACCCAGTATATCTTCAATTCTTAGCAGTTGGTTATATTTTGCAACACGGTCTGTACGGGCAGGTGCACCTGTTTTGATTTGGCCTGCATTTATCGCCACAGCCACATCCGATATTGTAGTGTCTTCGCTTTCTCCGGAACGGTGGGATATTACCGCTGTATAGCCGGCCCTTTTTGCCATCTCGATAGCATCCAATGTTTCGGTTATGGTACCGATTTGATTTAATTTTATCAATATAGAGTTAGCTGTCCCTTCCTCAATACCCTTCCTGAGCCTTTCGGTGTTGGTTACAAACAGGTCATCCCCCACTATTTGAATCCGATCACCCAATTTCTCCGTCATTAAATGCCAGCCGTTCCAGTCATCTTCACTCAACCCGTCCTCAATAGAAATTATAGGATACTTCTCAATCAGTTCCCCGTAGAAATTAACCATTTCTTCCGGTGTTCTCACAATGCCTTCCCCGGATAATTTATATGTTTTTTTGTCTTCATCATATAACTCCGTTGCGGCCACATCCAGGGCCAATTTTACTTCCTGCCCCGGTTTATAACCGGCATCCTCAACGGCTTCAACTATTACCTGCAAGGCTTCCTCGTTCGAAACTAAGTTAGGTGCAAATCCACCTTCATCGCCTACACCGGTTGACAGGCCTTTTCCCTTAAGGACTGATTTTAATTTATGATAAATTTCGGCGCACATCCTTAAAGCTTCTGAAAAGTCGGCAGCCCCCACAGGCATAATCATAAATTCCTGGATATCAATATTATTGTCCGCATGGGCCCCACCATTTAGAATATTCATCATCGGCACCGGTAATTGTTTCGCATTCACCCCGCCCAAATATTGAAACAAGGGCAGCCCCAGAGCGCATGCCGCAGCCTTGGCAACTGAAATAGATACCCCCAGGATTGCGTTTGCACCGAGTTTTCCCTTGTTTGGGGTGCCATCCAGGTCAATCATGGTTTTATCTATCAGTATTTGATCCACTGCATTCAATCCGATTATTTTCGGTACAATGATTTTATTTACGTTTTCAACAGCCTTCAAGACTCCCTTGCCCGAATATCTTTTTTTATCACCATCTCTGAGCTCCACGGCCTCAAAAGCACCTGTAGAAGCCCCCGAGGGAACTATTGTGCTTCCTGATGCACCGTTTGTCAGGTATACCTCGACTTCAACTGTGGGATTCCCCCTCGAATCCAACACCTCTCTTGCATAAACATCGCTTATAATTGTCATATTCTCTTTCTCCTCTACCTTTGAATTAGACTATCTTTAGATACAGATCCTTCGCGGGCTAGGTCTATACTGTCCGTCTCAGGATGACATCTTCTGTTTATCATTACTATGTAAGTAGGGGTAGGCCATGTCCGCCCTCAGGCGATCAAAGACCGTCCCTACGGAATATTCCTAATTTTTTTGGATCAGACTATTCCCGGTCATTTCATGTGGTTTTTCCAACCCCAATAATTGCAGCAAGGTAGGTGCTATATCTGATAATCTCCCACCCTGATTCAGTTTAACATCACCTGCACCTATTAGGATTAAAGGTACAGGGTTGGTTGTATGGGCGGTGATAGGAATGTTGCATTCCTCATCTATCATATATTCGGAATTCCCGTGATCTGATGCAATTATAGCACTTCCACCTGTAGCCAAAATTTTATTAACAACCTTTCCTATGCATCGGTCCACTGTTTCCAGGGCTTTTACTACCGCATCCAAATTTCCGGTATGGCCAACCATATCAGGGTTTGCATAGTTTGCAATAATCAGATCATATTTACCCCCATCTATCTCCTCCAGTAACCTTTCTGTAAGCTGTACCGCATTCATTTCCGGCTGCAGATCATATGTCGCTACCTCAGGCGAAGGAATAAGAATTCTGTCTTCATTCAGATTTGGCGTTTCTATACCACCATTAAAAAAATAGGTTACATGAGCATACTTTTCTGTTTCAGCAATTCGCAGTTGGTTAAGTCCTTTTTTGCTGACATATTCACCTAAGGTATTTGATAATTTGTTTGGCCCGTAGGCCACCTCAACATTGTCGATAGTTCTGTCATAAACAGTCATAGTAACAAAATGTAATGGAAAATAACCATTTTCCCTTTCAAAATAATTAAAATCAATATCGACAAGGGCCCTGGTTATCTGCCGAGCGCGGTCCGGCCTGAAATTAAAAAATATTACCCCATCCCCTTCCCCGATCCCATCATGTTGCCCTTCCGGGTTTAATATTATGGTGGGGCGCAGGAATTCATCGTCTTCATCCAACCCATACGAGGTATTCACGGCGTCTACGGCATCCATGGCGACCTTCCCTTTACCCAGCACCATAGCTTCGTAGGCCAATTTCGTTCTATCCCACCTTTTATCCCTGTCCATAGCATAATATCTACCGGAAATTGTCGCTATCCTGCCTATTCCTATTTCCTCGATTTTATCTTCTAAAGCATTTATAAAACCTTTCGCACTCCTAGGTGGGGTATCCCTGCCATCTAAAAAACAATGTATATAAACCTGATCCAACTCTTCAGATTTAGCCAGCTCTATCAATGCAAATAAATGTTTAATATGACTATGTACACCACCATCAGAAACCAAACCCATTAAATGCAGTTTTTTTCCGCTGTTTTTTACACGGGAAATTGTTTCTATAAATTTAGGATTCTTAAAAAAATCACCTGATTCAATTTCCCTGGTGATACGAGTAAGGTCCTGGTATACAATCCTGCCGGCACCTATATTTAAATGTCCCACCTCGGAATTTCCCATCTGGCCTTCAGGCAACCCCACGTTTTCCCCACTGGCAGAAATTTGGGTATTGGGGTAATCCTTTAGGAAACCGTTATAGTTCGGGAGATTGGCAATTTTCACCGCATTTCCAAATTTACTTTCCCTTATACCAAATCCGTCTAAAATAATGAGTGCAACCGGTTTTTTCATTTCTATCTTCCTTCCTAAAAATTAACGATTTCCAGGAATTCTTCCGCCTTTAGACTGGCTCCTCCAACCAGTGCTCCGTCAATGTCTGTTTCGTTCATAATTTCTGTGGCATTAGACGGTTTAACACTGCCACCATATTGGATTCTAACCTCCTCGGAAATTTCTATACCATATTTGTTTTCCAGCAGGGAACGGATATAGGCTATTACCTCATTTGCATCCTGTGATGAAGCAGTTTTGCCCGTGCCTATGGCCCATATCGGTTCATACGCAATTACCACATCCTTCATCCCATCATTGCTAACATCCCTAAAGGCAGCCAGGGTTTGTTCTTTAACAACATCAAATGTCCTGTTTTTCTCCCTTTCATCCAGTGTTTCTCCGACGCATACTATGGGATTTAAACCTTTCTCAATAGCCTTAATAACCTTTTTGTTAACAATTTCATCTGTTTCGTTAAAATATTGCCTTCTTTCGGAGTGGCCGATTATTACATAATCTACCCCTAAGTCCTTCAACATATTTGCTGAAATTTCCCCGGTGAAAGCCCCTTCATCCTCCCAATGCATATTTTGAGCTCCAAGTTTTACCTTGGAACCTTCAATAGCTTTTTTAACCTCACTTATAACAGTAAAGGGACAACATACAACAACCTCAACATCAGTTTTGTTTGCTTCTTCTTTTATTTCATTCACCAGCCCTAATGCTTCACTTATTGTCTTATTCATCTTCCAGTTGCCGGCGATAATAGGTCTGCGCATATTCTAACACCCCTTTTTATCTATTTTCTAATGCCTCCACTCCGGGTAATACCCTGCCCTCCAAAAGTTCCAGGGATGCCCCACCACCTGTGGAAACATGGACCATTTTATCCGTAAAACCGAATTTTTCAACAGCAGCAGCACTATCCCCGCCACCAACAATTGTAACGGCTTTGCTGTTCGCCATGGCTCGTGCGATTTCTTCTGTCCCCTTGGCAAAAACAGGCATTTCAAACACACCTACTGGCCCGTTCCAGATTATAGTTTTCGCATTTTTTATCTTCCCAACAAATAGTTCTACAGTTTTTTCCCCAATGTCCATTCCCATCATTGTTTTTGGAATACTGTCAGTGTCCACTGTCCGATGTTCTGAATTCGGCGCAAACTCTTTTGCCACAACCACATCGATCGGCAATAGAAATTCCAAATCCTTTTCTTCGGCTTTTTCTAGCAAACCGGCCGCCAGGTTTATTTTATCTTCTTCCAACAAAGACTGTCCTATCTCATAACCTTTGGATTTTAGAAATGTATATGCCATACCGCCACCAATTATTATAGCATCAACCTTATCTATCAGATTTTCGATAATTCCAATTTTATCCGAGACCTTGGCTCCTCCCAAAATTACAATGAAAGGCCTTTCAGGTGTCTCTAATGTTTCCCCCATAATTTTTAATTCTTTTTCTATTAAAAATCCCATGGCTGAGGGCAAGAATGCAGCTACGCCGACAGTTGAAGTATGCGCTCTGTGAGAGGTTCCAAATGCATCATTGACATATATGTCCCCCAGTGATGCAAGTTCTTTTGAAAAATTTTCATCATTCTCTTCTTCTTCTTTACGAAAGCGCATATTTTGAAGAAGTAAAATTTCGCCCTGTTTTAACTCTTTTGCCAAGTTCTTAGTAGCATCACTAATCACCAAGTTATCATCGGCAAATTTTATCCCTTTTCCAATTAACTGTTCAATTCTCTTCACCACAAGTTTTAATGAATACTTAGGATTCGGTTCGCCTTTTGGCCTGCCCAGATGGGACATCAAAATCACGGAACCTCCGTTGTCTAATATGTATTCTATGGTCGGAATAGCTGCCCTAATCCTTGTGTCATCGGTAATATTGCCTTCTTCATCCATCGGAACATTAAAATCACATCTTAATAATATTTTTTTACCCTTAATATCCAGATCCCTTATTGTTTTTTTGTTAAGCGTTCCCATATAATGTTCTCCCCTCAAACGATTGTTTAACTATTGTTTAACTATTGTTTAACTATTGTTTAACGATTGTTTAGCTATTGTTATTAGTATGTATTATTAACTTGTTAGTATACACCACCCCTAAACGATTGCTAAACTATTGTTCAATCATTGTTAAACGATTGTTCAGCTATTGTTATTTCCTATATGTTATCATATCTTAATATATAATTGAAACCCTTCTTGATACAAAATGGTTCTGAACAAGAAACAAAAAACATAATGCCCCTTCCTGTTTTCATTTAGTTCCAGGGAGGAGCATTTTAAAAACTGCCTGCTTTATGTTGTTTAATTATATGGATTCAACAAATTGTTGTGCAAGAATCATATATTGCGGGACTATATCACAGAATCCAACCGAAATATCAGATTTTAAAAATTTCAACAATTAGGGAAAAAGCCGGTATCCCGAACGGATACTGACAACCTTCCCCTTTGATATTCTTTTTTGAGGAATAATAAAATACCCAATCCATTCCTGTATTTAATCACGGTTTTTCCAGTATATTTATACCCCGGCC
>JAAZJW010000274.1 GCA_012800145.1 Clostridiales bacterium
AGCGAAGCGAAGGATCTCAAATGGCCTAAAAACGAGATTCTTCGCTACACTCAGAATTTATATGTGTTGCCCACATCACAATAAATGAAAGTATTATTCCTAAATACAGATCCTTCGTGGGCCAAGCTTATCCTGTCCGTCTCAGGATGACAAAAATGTAGGACCTTCATAGCAATGACAAAAAGCGGGAAAAGTGCTTTTTCACACAGTCTGACAGCGCTGTCGGTTTGCTGTTCCCCTGGTCACACAAACCGGGCCAGGTCATAAAATCCATTGCTAAACCATTGTTAAACTATCGTTGTCAATGGGCTTGAATTATTCACCTATTAATAATACAATAATCTAAGAACTCTCGGCATATAAATCCCAAAAAGGAGGAGATTTTATGAAGCTTGCATTTTCAACGCTTGGCTGTCCAAATTTCAGCTGGACTGAAATCTATTCCATGGCCAGTGACCTTGGCTTTAATGGTATTGAAATTCGAGGACTCGGAGAAGATATTTTTGCTGTTAAAGCTCAACCCTTTACTGAAAGCCAACTTCCGCAAACTATTAAAAAACTTGCTGAATTGCGCCTAGAAATTCCTTGTTTATCATCAGGTTGCTGTTTGAAATTTTCCGAAAATGCTAAAAAAAATCATGAAGAAATTGTTGAATATATTTTGTTAGCCTCAAAACTTAGAACTCCCTATATTCGTATCCTTGCTGATCTTGAGCCCCATACCACAGGCGAAGTCGACGACAATGTAATTCTCTCGGCTCTTGAGCGTTTAATTCCCTTAGCTGAAGAAAAGGAAGTAACCCTGCTGGTCGAAACAAACGGTGTTTATGCCGATACAGCTCGCCTCTGCAGACTATTGGACAATATCTCCAGTGATGCTGTGGCCGCTCTTTGGGACATTAACCATCCTTACAGATTTATGGATGAAACACCGGAACAGACCGTTCAAAACCTGGGTGCCTATATTAAGCACGTTCATGTCAAAGATTCAATAATGGAAAACGGGACTGTGAAATACCAGATGATGGGTGAAGGGGATCTCCCCATAGACGAAGTCATGATGGCTTTACGTTCCATAAACTATGAGGGATACCTTTCCCTGGAATGGGTTAAACGCTGGGCACCTGATTTGGCTGAAGCAGGGGTAGTTTTCCCAATATATGCCTCATATATGAGCCGCTATTTGGGGGAGGAAATCATAAGGGGGCATTTATACGATAATAACACTAAAACGGGGAAATATATCTGGCAAAAAGATATTCTGATAGATTTAACTTTTCCCCAAGTGCTGGATCGTGTTGTCGATGAATTTCCAAATCAAGATGCTTTTCGCTATACTACCCTGGATTATACCCGAACCTATTCGGAATTTCGGGATGATGTTGATACCTTTGCCCGTTCACTTATCGCTTTGGGTGTTAAGCAAGGTGAGAAGGTTGCAATTTGGGCAACTAATGTTCCTCAATGGTTTATCGCCTTTTGGGCTGTAACTAAAATCGGGGCTATTTTGGTCACAGTTAATACCGCCTATAAGATTTATGAAACAGAATACCTACTCCGCCAATCAGATACCCATACCCTGATTATGATTGACGGCTATAAAGATTCCGATTATGTGGCAATTATCAAAGAACTTTGCCCCGAATTGGAAAACGCTGAAGCAGGAAAACCTTTACACATTAAGAGGCTCCCTTTTCTGCGGAATATCATTACCATAGATTCCCGTCAAAACGGCTGTTTGACTTGGGAAGATGCCTTGGCTCTGAGTGAGGAAACAGCCCTCGAAGAAGTTTATCGTCGCGCCTTATCCGTTAATAGACACGACGTCTGCAATATGCAGTATACCTCGGGAACTACGGGTTTCCCCAAAGGGGTAATGCTTACCCACTATAATGTGGTTAATAATGGTAAAAATATTGGGGACAATATGGACCTTTCCACGGCAGATCGAATGATGATCCAGGTACCGATGTTTCATTGTTTCGGAATGGTTTTAGCCATGACTGCGGCCATGACCCACGGTACCACCATGTCGCCGATACCCTATTTTTCCCCCAGACGGTCACTTAAATGCATTACCGAAGAAAAAATTACCTGTTTTCATGGTGTTCCGACCATGTTTATAGCCATGCTGGAGCACGAGGATTTTGCGGCAACGGATTTCTCATATATGAGGACAGGAATTATGGCCGGCAGTCCTTGTCCGATTAAGGTTATGCAGGATGTTGTCAATAAAATGAATATGACTGAAATTACAATTGTTTACGGTCAGACCGAATCCTCACCGGGTTGTACCCAAAGCAGGGTCGATGATAGTGTTGAACTGCGTGTAAATACCGTGGGCCGTGCCTTGCCCGGTGTAGAATGTAAAATTATCGACCCTAAAACCGGCGAAGATTTACCTGATAATGTTAACGGCGAGTTTGTTGTTCGCGGCTATAATGTTATGAAGGGTTATTATAAGATGCCTGAGGCAACAGCAGCTGTTATTGATGAAAACGGTTGGCTACATACAGGTGATTTGGCAAAAAGGGATGAAAACGGTTACTATAAAATAACCGGAAGGATTAAAGATATGATTATTCGCGGCGGTGAAAATATTTATCCTAAAGAAATTGAGGATTTTATCTACACCCACCCAAAAGTAAAAGATGTTCAGGTAATCGGTGTTCCCGATGAGCAGTATGGCGAGGAGATTATGGCCTGCGTAATTCTCAAGGATGGGGTTAGTCTTACGGAAGATGAGCTCAAAGATTTTGTCCGTTCTTCAATGGCAAAACATAAAACTCCCCGTTATGTTGATTTTGTGGAAGAATTTCCGATGAATGCCGCAGGAAAAGTCATGAAATACAAAATGCGCGAACAGGCTGTTGAAAAATTTAATCTTCAATCTGCCGATGGTATGGTGACTGCCTAAACGATAGTTTAACAGTAGGGGAACAATAGATTTTATGACCTAACCCGGTTTATGTGACCAGGGGGAACAGCAAACCGATGGTAGGTCAAACGCAATGAGAACCAAATTTGTGACAAAAGGGGACGTGTGACAAAAGGGTACGTCAGACTGTGTGAAAAAGCACTTTTCTCGCTTTTTGTCATTGCTATGAAGGCCCCACATTTTTGTCATCCTGAGACGAGCAGGATTAGTTTGACCCGCGAAGGATCTGTATTTTAAAATAATGC
>JAAZJW010000275.1 GCA_012800145.1 Clostridiales bacterium
AAAAGCGGGAAAAGTGCTTTTTCACACAGTCTGACAGTCCCCTTTTGTCACCCAAGCCTGGCCAACTGACCCCTGACCAACCGACCAACTGAATATAATTAGACACATGCGCATTAAAAAACACCTGTACTATGATCAAGTACAGATGTTTTTTTATGGTGTCATTATGTCTTTCACATTTTAAAATATTGATGTTAAACGATTGAACTGTTTTTTAGATGATTGAAAAAGTTCAAATATTTTAGATTTTAATTGAAGGGGCAATTCATTTTCATTCACACTGCTGTATACCATATAATACTCCCCCGCCGTTAGGGATTTTTCTAACTCTTTTTTTGTTTTTTCATCTGTTAAACCATGCTTTACATCCACAAAACAAAGCGGGGGAAACATTACACACCACCAATTTTGTCCCCTGGCGTTGCCTATTTCTACACGCAATGCCTCATATCTACCTGCAGGAAAAACGGCGTTGCCGTATCTTTTAGTGGGAAACCCGTGTTCCCCTAGAGATACATTCACATCATAATCCTTGCCGTTTTCATATATCTCTTCTTCAGCTGCCTCTTTTATTTTATCTAAACTTGTTGCCAGGATATTTCTGGTTTCATCCACATTTTTAGAATTTTCCAAATCCTTTGATACAACATCTATTATTCTATCTCTTACCTTTAATTTCAATTCTTGGTCTTCCGGGGAATCGCTGTTAGCCAATACGTGGAAACGTATCAGGTTTTCCCCTCTCTTCTCCAAGGCCTCTGTTTCTTCTTTCATATATAAAACACTTATTAACACCAAGAATACTAAAAATATTGCTGTTAATTTGTTAGTCCATTTTTTATACATCTCTTATTTCCCCTTTAGATACATTTTATTATTATGTTTTTATTATTTACAACCCGGGGAAATATTATACATAAATATACGCTATTTACCTTACCGGCCCGAAAGCAACAGGAACCGTCAGACTGTGTGAAAAATCACTTTTCTTACTTATTGTCATTCTGAGACGTACAGAATAAACCCTCCCGCGAAGGATCCCCAAAAGCGAGATTCTTCGTAAGTACCGTTAATACTGCCAGTCTCAGAATGACACAAAGCTGAAATCCGGAATGACAATTTTCACACAGTCTGCCGTCCCCACTGCATCCTTATCTCACTAGCCCTATCCTCCGTATTTTGATATCTATGTTCACATCGATGTCTATATTAGGGAATATGTCCTGCCAATCCTTTTCTACCTTTTTCCACAATTTATGATGGGACTGTCTCAGGTATTTATTTATACCTAACACATCTGTTTCAAAGTCTTTTTGGATCTGATTGATTGTATCCTTGGCTCTTTGTACAGTTTCCCTTTCTATCGCGCTTTCTACTTCCTTGACAAATTTTGTGTCCAGCATGTTCTCATTAGCTTCAAAATATGTCTGTTCAATATCCCCTTCCATTTCGACTTCTATTAAAATTTTTATATTATCTTTGTTTTCTACTAAACTGATTTTAGGTCTTTTCGGCCTGAGTGCGACAGGAATGTTATGCCCCGCATAACTGACAGACATACCTCACAAACATTTTGTTTCACCTTTTAGAACCAGTAAATGTGCGGCTTCCACTTCACCCAGCCATCCCCTGAATTTGAAATTGTTGATTATACCCCCGCCCGCTATTTTTATATCTGTCTCTCCGGGCACCATTTTGGGTATAATTGTATTTCCACTTTCATGAAGGTCCCTGAGTATATCTCCCGCAGTGCCTCCCACAATTCTCGGAATTCTGTCCGACCTTCTGAATATTCCGGAGATAAATTCTCCAACCCTTTTTTCCATAGGCGGGGAAACCTCAACAGCTTCCTTTGCAGAACCTTCTGTCATAGCGAGTACAACACGCCTGCTCAGAAACCTGTTATTTTCTATTCCGTCCAGTATATGGCGGAAATCATCCGGGTTTTCAGCTACATCAACCCCCAAAACCACAGTCCTAAGGTGTCCCAGAAAAAGATCTTTATTGCTCCTTGACGCCATTATCCTGGAAACACTGTATAAATTTTCACCGACACTGGAAACAGTAACATCTTCGGCTTCTTCTTTTTTCGGCTCAGGAAAAACAAACGTAAATACATAACGGCTCGGCATTTCTTCTTCATTGGAAGAAGGTGTGTATTTATCTATACCTATCGCATCAATATGAGCCCTATCATCTATCTCTACTTTATCCCAGCATCCGGTCAACAAAAATAAAGTAATTAACACAAAAATAATTATTTTTTTATGCACCTTCGCCGGCCCCCTTTTTCAGTCTTTCTTGTACAAGTAGGGATATTAAAACAATCAGCGGAACACCCACAACCACAATGCTGGCAAAATATCGGGTAAATCCGTCTGCCGCTTTATATACATGTGCCAAGTTTTCGGGAACTAAGGAAACAAAGTATATAAAGGTCAGAAGAAATGCAGCCAAGGCAGCTTGATCCCCAAAACCCGTTATAGACTTAAGGGTAATAGTACCTGCCAGATATAAGGGGGCTATAGTTGAGAACACTGCCATTACCCATGTGCTCATAACCAACACCTGCACATTTTCTATAAAAAGTCCCGGAATATCCACAGTGTCAAATAAATCCAGTGTGGGCCAAACCAGGCTTTTCATTTGTATGGGACCAAACTGTGAGAAGGCCGAAACCAAAACAGCCAGATAAAATAATACTACCACTGCCACAGCAAATAATATTTTTGTGGATTCCTTGGGTTTTTCTAAATTGCCCCCGAAAAACAGAGCCACCTCTAAACCCAGAAAACTCAGCATAGTAGCCGGCACACCCTGTAAAACTTGGGCGGGAGAAATTTGGAATACAGGTAACAGGTTTCTAAAGTTTGTTTTTGTAAGGGACAAAAGAAACAATATCACTGTGACCACAGATCCTATGGGGAGTATAAACATTGACAATCTTCCCAGCACCTCTACTCCCTTTCTCGATAGGTAAATACAGCTGACCAGGATACTTACATTTATTATCTCTATAGGCGTTTTAACCAGCAGATATACCTTTATAACCTCACCGAAAATTCTTGTTACAAATCCGATAAGGCCTACATAATACACTATGTATAGCAGGGCTGCTATATATGCTCCGGGCTTGCTCAAAGCGTCAGTGAGTATATCGAAATATTGCTCCCCCGGTTTTAATTTTATAATCCATGCATAAATTGCGACCATGGCCAGTACAACCAACCCGGCAACCAATAAAACGATCCAATGATCAAAAGGTACTATTTCCGCCAGACGCCTCGGCAATGAAAGTATACCTGTACTGATCGCGGTCAAAATTAAAATAGATATCATCTGGTCTATCGAAATAATGTCTTTATTACCTTCCATCTGTTATGTTCACCCCTCTTTGTTCAGGTCTTCGTCCCTGTGGTCCCGCATTCTTTTGCGCTCGGATTCCTTGACTATCGTTTCTCTATCATGCATATTGGACAAGGGAACCTTTATAAATGTATCCTTCAAGTCACTCGCCTTTTTTATATACGAGGTGTAAGGTGTCAAATATGGCATACCGAAACTCTTTAGACCACACAGATGTACCAACACCACTATAGTCACCAATGTAACACCGTATAGACCTAAAATGCCGGCTGCAACTATTAAAACCAACCGCAAGAGCCTGATTGCAATGGCCAAGTTATAGCTGGGAGTAGTAAAGGAAGCAATGGCTGTGATGGATACTATAATTATCATTATAGGTCCGACTATTCCCGCATCCACAGCAGCCTGTCCTATTATCACCGCACCCACAATACCTATGGTCTGCCCAATGGCTCCCGGCAGTCTAACCCCCGCTTCCCTCAATATTTCCAATGTTATCACCATGATAACAGCCTCCATTACCGCCGGGAACGGGACACCTGTCCGATTGGCCGCTATTGATACAAGGAGCTTAGCGGGAAGCATCTGGGGATGATAGGTAGTAACTGCAATATATAATGCCGGCATATATAATGCTATCAATAGGGCAAAATACCTTAGAATCCTGATAAATGTGGCAATTCCCCACCTTTCATAATAATCCTCCGCAGACTGCATCATGGCATTGAATCCGGATGGAACTAATAATACGAAAGGGCTGTTGTCTACTACAATAGCAGCCTTACCCTCATATAGTTCAGCCGTGACCACATCAGGCCTCTCTGTATGTTGCACCTGAGGAAAGGGTGAATTCCAACTGTCTTCTATAAGCTGTTCTATGTACCCGCTGTCTACTACCACATCTATGTCTATTGATTTCAACCTTTTATCCAGCTCTTCCAGCAAGTCCTCGTTAACCAAATCCTCAACATACAGGACACATACATCGGATTTTGATCTTCTCCCAACCTTATATCCCTTTATTTTAAATTTATGGTCCCTGATCCTTCTTCGAATCAAGGCTGTGTTAACCCTGAGGGTTTCTACAAACCCTTGCCTGGGCCCCCTGATAACATTCTCCGTCTCCGGCGCAGCAACATCCCTGATTTCCCAACCCTTAGTACCGATAACGATTATTTTGTCATAATCATCTAAAATGATCACGGTATCCCCGGTCAGTATATCTATAACAGCCTGTTCGATTGTTTCTACTTCCTTCATTTCAGCGGCGCTCAATGTTTTGTCCCTCACAACATCACTTGCCTGCCTTTTCAGGACACCTATATCAGGTGGAGCTATCCTGCTTTCCACCATCAAATTTTTAAGTATATGCTCATTCACTATGTTTTCGTCCGCCATGCCGTCTATGGATATTACAACTGCTCTGTAATTCCCATCTATACCCATTTTAATTTCCCTGAATAAGACATCATCACAGTCTTCGAGCATGTCTTTAATCATTTTGAAATTTTTGTCCAGGCTCTTGCTTACCTTTATTTCCCCAATATCGGAGTCCGCGTCTTCACCTTTTTTGCCAAACAACCTTTCCCATAGGCTCATTCAAATTCCTCCAAGGTTCTATATTACATATTTTTTATGATTACAGATAAAATAATACTGCCGAAAATATATACATAACTCAGTATCCTTATTGCATCGCTTTCCCTCCCGAGACCCTTCTTTCTTAAAAGTGGCACATCCCTTATCAACGAAAACAGCCCAACGGATATAAACAAAACCACAATTTCGGTACTGAACAACAACTTCATATAACCCAAAATAATATTTGCAATGTTTGCCATTATCTGTTTCCCCTTCATCCGATTTTTAACCCCCGTTTACTGCATAATTCAAATATCATTTAGTAATCTTTACATTTTAATCATTTTATATTCGTGAATAAAAAAAAGACCCGGTAAAAAATTCTCTACCGAGCCTCTATATGTACTTTTCCAGTACCTTGATATCCTCTACATTATCTATATCACTGCCGACTTCCGGATAAGGGACAACCAAGGCCTTACCCGTTATGCTGAATTTCTTCTGCACATAGGTTTCTATTTTTTCGATTGTCAGTTGCCTCAAAAGAAACTGTATAGTGATGAACATGCCCAACGTTCTGGTCATCCTCAGCGGATTTTTCCTATTATTTACAAGGGATCTAATTTGATTTTCTATGGCTCTGATTTTACACGGGTTAATCATGATTAAATTACCACCCGTAAATTCCCCTTCTTTTAAAATGACATAGGTGCGTCTGGCATCGGGGTACTTAGCCATATATACTGATTTTTCTATAATAGGATAGCACAGGTCGACTTTAAGGTCTAAAGCATTGTTAATGAAGTATCTTATCGCATCCGAAGTGATCAAGGGTATATCGCAAGTTACCACCACAACATTTTCTTCACCGTTAAAATAGGATATGCTTTTTATTAAGTTATCCAGAATATCATTTTCCTGTCCAATTATTTTATCCACACTATCGCCTATTATCGGAGTCAGAACATCTTTGTTTCCCACAACCAATATATAATCAATCATTTCCGAGTCTGCCAATGCATTTATAGTATATTCTATTAAGGGCTCTTCCCTGAAATTGACCAGGGCTTTACCTTGTCCGAAGTACTCAATGTCCTGATTTCCTTCCCCCGCCAATATAATTGCTTTCATCGGCCGCCTCCCTCTTATCGGGCGATTGAAATCGCCCTGCCAAAATACACGGGGACATCAGACTGTGTGAAAAAGCACCTTTCTCGCTTTATGTCATTGCTATGAAAGCCCCACATTTTTGTCATCCTGAGACGAACAGGATTAGCTTGACCCGCGAAGGATCTATATTTTACAATAATGCTTTCGTTTATCGTGGTGTGGGTAACACGTGCAAATT
>JAAZJW010000276.1 GCA_012800145.1 Clostridiales bacterium
TTACCATGATCAATATGAGCTATAATAGAAAAGTTACGAATTCCCTTTTGCCGATCACCTGGCATGTTTTTCCTCCTCAACTATGCATAATTTTTTAAAGTATATCATACAATTTTTATATTTTATAGCTATTATGGATAATTTATAATCTTAATAAACCTTACAAAAAGATGTCGGTTAACCGACATCCTAAATATGATAAACCTTAAAATCCTTATTCAAGCCTTCCCTTTATACTATAAGCTATTTTCCTTAGTTGTGCAAACTTGTTATATATCCGAGATACTATAGTAGAAATATCAATTAAATAAGAATCCCCCATTATATGGACTATATATCTGCCCTCCTCAGCCTGTCCATATGAAAGCAAACCGGCCTCATCGTCTATCCCCAACATCGTTCTTATCTGAAAATCTGTAACTAGCAAGCCGCAAACCAAAAAAATAATCTGTATAAAGATGCATATCCTGGAAAACCTTTTAAATTTGTTTTCGGCCTTTTTACGCTCCACCCTGCTCATCCATATCACCATTAATATTGTGGACTTTTTTATAATTTTTAAACCCGGCCGAACCTACTCAGACAACAGCTTCAATGCATCAGCAATAACATCTGCAAAATAATATCCCGCCCTTTTGGCTTCTTCTATAGTATTGGAATTAGCTCCAAGTTCTACTAGCGCCGCATAATCAGATAAATACTGGTTGTAGCTTCCATATTGTTTAACCAAAATTTCCTTACTAAAACCGGGATACTTACTATCACTTACTGCCTTAACAAAACAAGCAAAGCATTCCACTTCTTTTCTATTCTTACTTGTAGCACCTATGACAAATTGAAAACGCGCAACCTTTTCACCATTTATTTCAACCTTACTGTTTTCGATCAATTTTTGTCTATCTTTTCTTGTATCTATCTTATCATAACCGTCTCTATGTATGTCTAAAATCACACTTATTGAAGGGTTTTTCTCTAATATGGACCTGGCTGTTGTAGCAGACCTGTTATAGGAACCACTATAAGAAGGATAGTCATGGTATGTAGTATCATGTATTACCTCATAACCCTTTTTTTTCAGTTCCTCCGTAATAACATTTGCAGCACCTATTACGGTATATTCCTTTTTCAGACTATGATAGTTTCCTTCAGTTATAGGCTTATACGATTCTGTTCCGTGGGTATGATATATTAAAATACTCGGCTTGTTCCTTTTTATTTTTATAGGCTTTGGCTTCGATATATTTTTTAAATCTATTACGGAAATAGAGTCCAAACTATCAACAATATCTTCATCGCCTATTGGGCAGATATTTTCTTCCGTTTCATCGAAATTGCTGCCTGTTGATTGGGCCCCGTCAGCATTATCGTCGTCTTCAGCACCGCCATCAGCCCCCACAGATTCCCCTTTTCCGCTATAATCAACAAAATGAACCTCCCTTGACCAATCCCCTTCCTTCTGTGTATCTCTGTCAGGCATGTTGGCCATCAATGTATCATGATGTGCGGCCGCAACCGGGAACTGTGCCTGTATAAAGGTCAGTGGGTTATTAAAATTTATTTTGAATGTACTCTTTAAAAAGGATTTGTACAATCCCTTGAACAGAGGTGCTTCATTATATGTTCCCTGAGCTTTTTTGTTCGGAAATGTATGTTGAACTATGCCAACAAAGAAATCGTTGTCTATTTTTTTATCTTTATTCAGTTGTAAAACCTTTTTTTGACTGGTTTCACTATTAGCTGTATCTATGGACCTTTTGCTATATATTAATCCCGGTACTACAAATAATGCCAATAAAATTGGTAATAATATAATAATACTATGATAACCCCTTGGTATTTTTCTACGTTTACCCAAATAAAGCACCTACCTGTACCGGGAGCCGGAAATCGGAAACCGGAGCGCCGGGGATTTAATAAGCATCGAAACCAAAAGCCCCGGGTTTAATCCGGTAAACCAACATCCCGCTCCTAATTTGAACAATCAAACGCAATATATTTTTTGTTGAGTTTGAAATTTGCATTTCTATAATAACTATGAAAACAGTAGGTATTTTATTACTATAAATAATTAATGTATGTACCGATTAACATCCTTTAAATCAATTCCCGGATGTAGGGCTATGTTGATGCCATTTGCAATAATTTGTGAAAGATTAGCAATTATTTCATCTACCCCTTTTGGGGTAACGATTATATTAGCACTATATGGTTCCAACACTTCCTTAATCAGCTCGTATTTTTCCTCCTTTTCTAATTCTTTTAACATGTTGTAGAATTTCGTGCCAACCTTTGTATGTTTAGAAAATGCGTCAATCACCAACTCTATAGTATCACTGGTTAAAGTGGCAGCATCTACTACTGTCGGTACTCCTATTGCAATAACAGGCAACCCCAGATTGGGTTCATCTAAGGCTACCCGCTCATTTCCTATCCCGGATCCGGGTTTGATTCCAGATGTGGAAATTTGTATTGTTGAATTAATCCTTTCTACCTTTCTTGAGGCCAGTGCGTCCACCGCAATAACAATATCCAGTTTTGAATTATCAATTATTCCTTTTACTACCTCACTGATTTCTAGCCCTGTGGTTCCCATTACCCCGGGGGAAACTGCGCTCATTTCAATAATGTCTGTATCCCCTTTTTTGTTGTAAAATTTAAATAGATGCCTTGTGACAAAAACCTTCGATACAACCTTAGGACCTAAAGAATCCGGAGTTATATCCCGGTTTCCCAACCCTACCACAAGCACCTTCATATTTTCCTTCTCAGGCACCACTGCCTTGAGTTCCTTAGCCAGCAATTTACTCATTTCATCCTTGAAATCGGCATCAGCTTTCCTGAGACTACTGCTTTCCAATGTAATATATTTCCCCTTTGGTTTTCCTATAGCTTCTGCACCATTATCATCCAGCACTTCTACCCGTGTGACCAAAACATCCCCTATGTTCTCCTTGTCTATGGAAACACCGAGAATATCCTCCTGACCTTGTTCCCTGTGTATTTCCCGAGCCTCTGATGCTAAATCTGTCCTTGGTCTAAACATCACATTACACCACCCTTGTATAATTTTTAATATTTAAGTTGCTTTGTTTATTATCTGTAGGTTCCTGCATATTAATGTATCCAAAAATTAAACAAGGTATAATTCCACCCTTTAATGCTAATAAATTAAATATATATATTTTTCATTGCATTGTATTTGGATTTCTGGTAGAATTACATATGTTAATGATACACGGGGGTGAATATGTTGGCAAATATTAAATCGGCACAGAAAAGAATTCTGGTCACTGCCAAAAATACAGCAGCAAACAGGATAATCAAATCACAGCTTAAAACCGCAATTAGAAGGTTTGAGGAAGCTTTGGAATCCGAAAATTATGACGAGGCAAAAGCAAGGTTAAGATATGCTGAGAAAAAACTTTACCAAGCTGCGGCCAAAGGAACCATTCATAAAGCCAAGGCCTCAAGGAAGGTTTCAAGACTTGCTAAAAGATTGAATAAGGCAATATAATCCCAATGCGTACAACATAGTACGCTTTTTTGGTTTTTTGAAA
>JAAZJW010000277.1 GCA_012800145.1 Clostridiales bacterium
AGTAATTTCCTTAATTGCCCTGTGGGAGTTTTATAATGCATGTAAAGATAAGTTTGCACCCATGGAAACAGTGGGATATGTGGGCTCAATCGTTATATTAATACTGGCAAATTTTACATTCCAGCCCTCCTATGTTTCTATGCTATTTTTTATATTGATAGTCGTTTTAAACATTGTAAAATTGACACATAATAATAAATATAGCTTTGTAGACATCAGTATCACACTGTACAGTTTGGCCTATATTCCATTTTTATTGAGCTATATCCTGCTTATTCCCAAGCAGCCAAACAACATTGTTATATGGCTCGTATTTATTACTGCATGGGGTACCGATACGTCTGCATATTTTTCCGGCTATTTTTTTGGCAGAAAAAAACTGTGCCCGTTTATCAGTCCTAAAAAAACCATTGAGGGAGCTATAGGTGGTGTTTTGGGGAGCATGGTTATTTCATTGATTTTCGGGTATTTCTTTTTACAAAAGCATCTATATGCTATTATGCTTATCGGGGTCTTGGGCAGTATGGCGGCTCAAATTGGAGACCTGAGTGCCTCCCTGGTTAAAAGGCATATCGGTATTAAGGATTTTGGAAATATAATGCCCGGCCACGGTGGAGTCTTGGACCGTTTTGACAGTATATTATTTACGGCTCCGATTGTATATTATATTTTGATATTTATGATTAATAAATGATGAATGGGTTTATAGTTTTTACCGAAAATACGGGGTGATGGTTTGAAAAAAATTAGTATATTAGGTTCTACCGGATCGATTGGGCTCCAGGCCCTGGATGTTGTCAGGATGCATAGGGAGAAATTTAAAATAGCTGGATTGGCAGCATTGGAGAATATTAACAGGCTGGAAGAACAAATAGAAGAGTTTAACCCTGAGGTTGTAGCGGTTTTCAAGAAAGAGAAAGCAGAAGTTCTGGCTGGTAGGATAGGTAGAAAGGTTAAAATTGTTTCGGGCATGGAAGGGTTGCTCGAAGTTGCTACGCTTACAACAGCAGATATAATTGTGGTATCCGTGGTAGGCAGCATAGGGTTACTCCCCACGTTGGAAGCTATTAGATATAAAAAAACTATAGCCCTGGCTAATAAGGAAACCTTAGTTGTAGCGGGTGAGCTGATTATGGGAGAGGCTGAAAAATATGGTGCTGAAATAATCCCCATTGACAGTGAACATTCCGCTGTTTTTCAGTGTTTACAGGGTCAAGATGTAGAGAATATATCCAGAATTATTTTGACAGCTTCGGGAGGGCCTTTCAAAGATTGGACCAGAGATAAAATAGAAAAAGCCGAAGCAAGGGATGCCCTAAAACATCCGACATGGGATATGGGCAGGAAAATAACTATTGATTCATCGACCCTAATGAATAAGGGGCTGGAAGTAATCGAGGCCAAATGGTTATTTAATGTAGGGTTGGGTAAAATAGATGTTGTGGTACATCCTCAAAGTGTTGTTCATTCAATGGTAGAATACAGGGACAATTCAATCATTAGCCAGATGGGAATTCCTGATATGAGGGTGCCTATACAGTATGCATTATCTTATCCAAAACGAATAAAAAGTAGTGTGAAGAAAATTAATTTCAACGAATTGGGACAATTAACCTTTACTTTGCCCGAAGCGGAAAAATTTCCGTGCCTGCCCCTAGCCTATGAGGCCCTGAAAACGGGAAGAACAATGCCATGTGTTTTAAACGGAGCAAATGAAATATTGGTTGAATATTATTTGCAGGACAAAATTGGATTTTATGATATCCCCAAGTTTATTGAAAAAGCAATGATAAAACATGAACCATTTATATACAAAACTGTAGATGAAGTACTGGAAGTGGATAAATGGGTTAAAAATTGGGTCAAAAATGAAATAAAATAGGAAGGTGCTATTATGACTACTGCACTTGTAGCGATTATTGTTTTTGGATTGTTAGTACTGATCCATGAATCGGGTCATTTTGTGGCAGCAAAATTAGCAGGGATTAAAATCCATGAATTTGCCATAGGTATGGGCCCCAAACTGTTACAAACGAGAAAAGGTGAAACGGCGTATTCAATCCGTGCATTACCTTTAGGAGGATATGTGAGGATGGAAGGAGAAGATGAAGAATCTGATGACCCGAGAAGTTTTAACAGTAGACCGGTGCTAGCCCGCATTGCTGTTATTTTTGCG
>JAAZJW010000278.1 GCA_012800145.1 Clostridiales bacterium
ATCCGCATCCATCTCTATGTGGTACTTTAGCAATTTTCTATAGTCCATCTTGTATATATGGTCTGCGGACAGAACAAGAACATATTTTGCATCCAGGTTATCTATATATTCTATATTTTGATATATGGCATTGGCAGTGCCTGTATACCAATCTCCCTTGGCTTCACGCATAAACGGCGGTAATATTCTGAGCCCGCCTGTAATCCTGTCAAAATCCCAACATTCTCCTATTCCTATATGAGCGTTCAATTCAAAAGGTTTGTACTGAGTGAGTATTCCAATGTTATCGATACCGGAATTTGTAGCATTGCTCAGTGTAAAGTCAATAATCCTGTATTTCCCCCCGAAACACACCGCCGGTTTAGCTAATTCTTGCGTCAATAATTTTAATCTGGATCCCTGACCTCCGGCCAAAAGCATGGCTACTACATTGTTGCTTTTTATCATAGAAGTTCACCCCTTTTCTTAGAACACCAGAAAAATTGTGGTTTTTGGGGCAAACACACAGGTTTGCCTCCACTGCGCCATTTGGAAACATTGTCTTGTTTCCGGGCAAACCTGCATGTTTGCCCCTATTTTGTTTGAGAACATTTCCAAGTTCTGTTCCTCTTTAATATGAGTCCCCCTAATGGCGGCAAATCAATCCTTATGGAATATTTCCTGCCATGAAAAGGTTCCTTTTCCGACCCGTAATGTTTCCTTTTCAAAAGATTTCCGCCATACTCAATCTGTTCTGTATTCAACACAGTTCTGTAAACATCCGGGTGATCCACACCTATAGGATAACTTTTTCTTTCTACGGGCGTGAAGTTGAAGGCAGCTATTATTTTTCCCCCTGATTTGTTTATTCTTTCAAATGCTATAATACTTTCCTGATGATTGGTATGTTCTATCCATTCAAACCCATCATATGTATCGTCCAGTTCGTACAGGCATGTTTCCCCCCTGTAAAATTCGTTTAAATCCTTCACAAATCTCTTCAATTTATTATGTTTTTCATAGTCCAAAAGGTGCCAGTCCAATCCCTTCTTTTCGTCCCATTCTATGAACTGCCCAAATTCTCCACCCATAAATATAAGTTTTTTGCCGGGATAGGCAAACATGTATAAATATAAAAGTCTCAGGTTTGCAAATTTCTCATCATAGGTGCCGGGCATTTTGTCGAGCAAACTCTTTTTGCCATGTACCACCTCATCATGGCTGAGAGGCAAAATGAATTTTTCGAAAAAACAGTAAGTAATCCCAAAGGTCAGTGCCCTTTGGTTGCCCTTTCTAAAGAGCGGATCCGTTTCCATATACTCCAAGGTATCGTTCATCCAACCCATATTCCATTTATATCCAAACCCCAAGCCCCCGTCTTCTATAGGTGCCGTAACCCGTGGCCAACTGGTGCTATCCTCAGCTATAATTTTAGTATGAGGAAAATACTGCAACAGCACCTTATTTAATTTTTTTAGAAAATCTATGGCCTGTATATTTTCATATCCCCCGTATCTATTTCTAATATCTCTTCCCGCATGATTTAAGTACAGCATATAAGCAATTGCGTCTATTCTAAATCCATCTATATGATAATAATCGTGCCAATATACCGCATTCGAAATTAAAAAGCTTACCACTTCCGGTTTGCTGTAATCAAAATTCAGTGTTCCCCATTCATTGTTCTCCGCCATGGCTCTGTTGGAAGATTCGAAACATTCTGTTCCGTCGAACCTGATTAAACCATGGTCATCCCTGCAAAAATGGAGAGGAACCCAATCCAGTATCACCCCGATTTCATTTTTATGAAACTGATTCACAAGATACATAAAATCTTTAGGCGTCCCGAACCTACTGGTTGGAGCAAAATATCCCGTTTGCTGATAGCCCCAGGAACCGTCATAGGGATGCTCCATGACGGGCATGATTTCAACATGCGTAAACCCCATGGTTTTTACATATTTGACCAGTTTCTCCGCCAGGTCTACATAAGAATATCTGGAACCGTCAGCCCTTCTCTTCCAAGAAGATAAATTTACTTCGTATATGGATATGGGTTTATTGTAATCAAAGGTTTTTCCCCCGGATTTTAACCATAGCTCGTCCTCCCATTTGAAACCTTTCAGGTTATAATATTTAGATGCCGTCTTAGGGCTTGTTTCCGAATGGAAAGCGTAGGGATCGGCTTTAATCCTCACTTCTCCCTTGTAGGAAATTATTCTGTACTTGTATGAATCAAACTGTTTTACACCTTGTACACAAATATTCCATAGCCCTGTTTCCCCGATGGTTTTGAGGGGGAGGTCGGTTTCGTGCCAGTTGTTAAAATCCCCCATGAGATATACCTCTTTGGCCCTCGGAGCCCATACTACAAATCGCACCGCTTCTTTGTTATTTATATTGACAGGATGGGCCCCCAGGAATTCATAACTTTTGTAGGATGTTCCTTCGTTGAATAGATAGGAATCCTTCTCCCCGTTTTCCCAATAGAAATGCCTGTGTTTCATAAAATTGCCTCCTCATAATGTATATATACCCAAATTCTAGATAAACAACTCATATATTCCAAAAAATAAAAAGTATCAGCAAATTAAAGCTGATACTTGTCATTTGTTGAGGGCGACCAAAGTCGCCCCTGTAGATCCTTCGGGGGCCAAGCTTATTCTGTCCGTCTCAGGATGACATCCCCTGAAAAGGGCGATTGAAATCGCCCCTGCTATCGCAGTCAGGAGTATATTCACGCTTTTTCTATGCCCCATATTTCCTTAGCGTACTGGTCTATGGTTCTGTCGGAACTGAACTTTCCTGCGTTGGACAGATTCATCCAGCATTTTCTAGCCCATCCCATTCTGTCTTCAAAAGCATCATTCAGGTCCTGCTGGGTGTTTCTGTAACTTTCAAAATCTTTCAATACATAGAAAACATCGGGCCTATGCCAGTCGGTTCCGTACAGGAGTGAATTATAAATTTCTCTGTATACACCTGTACCCGCATCATTGAATGTTCCGTCTACCAGGGTATCAACAACCCTTTTCAGACCTTCCACAGTTTCATATTCATGTACAGGATTATAACTCGAACTGATTTTTTCAATATCTTCAACCCTGAGCCCGAATATAAAGTTGTTTTCTTCCCCTGCTTCTTTCACTATTTCTATATTTGCCCCGTCATAGGTTCCTATGGTAGGCGCACCATTTAACATAAATTTCATATTGCCGGTTCCCGATGCCTCTTTTCCTGCCGTCGGAATTTGCTCCGAAACATCTGCCGCAGGAAATAGTTTCTCAGCATAGGAAACATTGTAATTCTCTACAAATACTACCTTAATCTTTTCAGAAACTTCAGGATCATTGTTTATTAACTGCTGTATATCATTAATATATTTTATAATTCCCTTTGCTCTCACATATCCCGGTGCGGCCTTTGCCCCGAATATAAATGTCCTCGGGACTATATCCAATTGCGGGTTGGCCTTAATCCTGAAATAAAGATCCAGTATATGAAAAGCATTCAATAGTTGCCTTTTGTACTCATGGAGCCTCTTGATCTGAATATCAAATATCGAATTCGGATCTGTTTTTATTCCTTCTTTTTCAAGTATATAATCTGCCAACCGTTCCTTTCCTATATGCTTGATTTCAAGGAATCTGCTCAATACATCCTTGTCATCGGCAAATTTCTCCAGTTCCTTCAACCTTTCCAAATCGGTTATCCAATCTTCGGAACCCAGTAATTCCGTGATAAGATCTGACAATTCCGGATTGGATTTTAACAGCCATCTTCTCTGGGTTATACCGTTGGTTTTATTGTTGAATTTTTCCGGACTCAATTTATACCAATTATTTAACTCCCTATATTTTAAGATGTTGCTATGAAGCTCCGACACCCCGTTTACGGATTTTGAACCGTAAATAGCGAGCCAAGCCATTTTAATATGGTCATGGTTGATAATCCTGTAGTAATCCAACTCGCACCCTTGGAGGTCCTTATGACTCAGTTCCTCCATAAGTTGATGATCAATCTTTTCCACGATTCTGAACACGGAAGGTATCAGGGTTTTATAAAATCCCACAAACCACTGCTCCAAAGCCTCCGCCAACAAGGTATGATTTGTATATGCAAATACATTAGTAACTATATCCCATGCCTTATCCCACCCCATACCTTCTACCTCTGTGAAAAGTCTCATCAATTCGGGTATGGCCACGGCAGGATGTGTATCATTCAATTGGATTGCATGGAACTGTGCAAAGTTATCGAGGGTATCGTATTTTGCCTTGTGCTTCCTTATTAAATCCTGCAAAGATGCGGAAACAAAAAAGTACTGTTGTTTTAACCTGAGCTCTTTGCCCTCTTTATAAGCATCGTTAGGATATAATACCTTGGTTATATTCTCCGCATTATTTTTTTCCCGGACAGACAGTTCGTAATTTTGGTTGTCAAACTCCTTAAAATTAAACCTTTCAAAAGCCTCTGATTTCCATAATCTCAAGGTGTTTATGGTGTTTTGTCCGTACCCGATAATTGGCGTGTCATACGGAACTGCCAAAACATCCCCGTCTGCAAAACTCACTCTCACGCTTTCAGATTGTTTTCTTATTGACCAGGGATCGGGATATTCTAACCAATCATCTCCTACCTCCACCTGGAAACCGTCCCTGAACAACTGTTTGAAAAGTCCGAATTCATATCTGATTCCGTACCCGGTCAATGGATAATCCAGTGTAGAAGCCGAATCCAAGAAACAAGCTCCCAGCCTGCCTAATCCGCCGTTGCCCAGGCCTGCATCCTCTTCCTGTTCTTCTATATGATTGTAGCAAATACCCAAATCCTCTAAAACAGATTTTACTTCGGACTTACATTTCATATTTATTAAATTGTTGGTAAGAGACCTGCCCATCAAATATTCCGCTGAAAGATAGTATGCTTTCTTCTTTCCTTCAAATTTCTTTTCAGAATCAACCCATTTGGGAATAATATCTTCCATAATAGCCTTTGACACAACCACATACTTTTCCTTATCATTGCAGCCTGATAAACTTTTTCCGAAGGTTGTTAACGAAATTCTTTCCATAGCATTGACCATGTTTTCCAAGCCCTAACACCTCCTGTATATATAGGTCAACTCCCCTATCTTTTTTGCCAGTTCATCCGTTAAATCGGCTTTATCCATCCTCCAGGTCCAATTTCCGCACACACTGGACGGTTTATTCATTCTGGCACCGTCATCCAGGCCTAAGAAATCCTGCATGGGCGCAATTGCCAGATAAGCTGTAGAACCCCAAGCACCTCTGATAAATCCCCAATTAAAACCTTCCTCTTCACTCAATTTCAGATATTTTTTCGCATACTGAAAATTTTCCGATGGCATCTTTTCTATAAAACCCATAATAGTAGAATTATCATGTGTACCTGTATACACAACACAATTTTTATCAAAGCTGTGGGGCAAATAACGACCGTCCCCTTTGGGATCAAAAGCATACTGGAGAACCTTCATGCCTGGAAAACCCGTTTCTTCCATGAGCCTTTCTACTTCTTCTGTTATAAATCCTAAATCCTCCGCTATAATATCCAAGTCCCCTAATTCCTCTTTTATCTTGTTGAACAATTTGATTCCGGGGCCTTTTACCCATTTTCCGCAAGTTGCGTCTTTCGCACCATATTCTATTTCACAATAAGATTCAAATCCCCTGAAATGGTCAATCCTCAAGACATCATAGAGTTCGAAGGACATCTTTGTTCTCTGTATCCACCAACTGTATCCCTGTTCTTCCATAACATCCCAATTATATATGGGATTTCCCCAAAGTTGGCCTTCACATGAACATATGTCCGGCGGAACACCTGCAACCGTAATGGGACAGCAAGAATCGTCCAAATTAAATAAGTGCGGATTTGCCCAAACATCGGAGCTGTCCTCCGAAACATACATTGACAGGTCTCCTATAATATATATGCCCTTTTTGTTCGCATAATGTTTCAATCTGTTCCATTGATTAAAAAAGAAATATTGGGTAAATACCCAGAAATAAATTTCGTCCTTGTTGAGACGTTCAAAATCGGAAACTGTATCTGAACCCGAATTTTTGTAATCTTCATCCCATTCCAGCCATGGGATACCGTTATTCTTGGTCTTTATACCCATAAAAAGCGAGAAATCCCTTAACCAATAATAATTTATACTATAAAATGATTCCAATTTATCTTGTATGTCCTTTTTGGCCTTTTCATATGCCATCCTCAAAATTTCCATTTTGTTTTTATATAGTAACTCATAGTCAACCTTATGGGGATTTTTGCTCAGTTCGAACTCCTGTATTTCACTTTCGGTTAGATAGCCTGATTGTATCAAATCATCCAGGTCTATAAAATACGGATTGCCCGCAAATGCAGAAAAACATTGATATGGTGAGTCCCCGTAGCCGGTCATTCCCAGGGGTAGTATCTGCCAATATGTCTGTTTTGCCTTTACCAAAAAATCGACAAAACTATATGCCTCTTTCCCAAAATCGCCTATTCCATAAGGGCCCGGTAAAGAAGATATGTGTAATAATATGCCGCCGGCTCTCTTTTTCATGGTTCACCCCCCTTTTTTCGAACAATGGTTATTATGACCTAACCCAATCCAATACTCAGATTTATAAAGAAAATACTTTTAAGACTATCAGTATTTAAATAATATAAAAACTTTGTTTAGGTTGCTGATTAGGTGTTGGATTGATGGTAGGTCAAATGCAACATTCGCTTCGCTCATTTCTCCGTTCGCTTTACTCACTTCGCTGTCCGTTTTGTCAACAACTCGCTTCGCTTGTTGGACAAAAAGGCAAAGAACATCAAATTCGTACGACCAAAGAGAGTAAACGAATTTGTAATGTTCGACTGCGAACAATCGCTAAACTATAGTTCAATAATAGTTTATCAATCATTTAGCAATAATTCAATGGTATCTAAATATTGGCTATTTACCCAATAGTTTAAACATATTTTTCTTGTATGCTTCCACCCCGGGTTGGTTGAAAGGATTGACACCCAGCAGATATCCGCTCATGCCGCAGGCCTTTTCGAAAAAGTAAACCAAATACCCGAAATAATAAGGTGATATTTCCGGAACGTTAATCACGAGATTAGGCACGTCCCCGTCCGTATGGGCGGTAATTGTGCCTTTCATGGCACTTTTGTTTACAAAGTCCAAAGTTTTTCCACTGATATAATTTAATCCGTCGAGGTCGTCCTCATCCCCCGGAATTAGAATTTCCTCTCTTGGTTTTTCTACATTTAATATAGTTTCAAATATATTCCTTCTACCATCCTGCATATACTGTCCCATGGAATGCAAATCTGTTGTGAAATTTAGGGACGCGGGAAATATGCCTTTCCCGTCCTTGCCTTCGGATTCCCCAAAAAGTTGTTTAAACCATTCCCCGAAATAAAACAGGTTCGGTTCATAGTTTACAATAACCTCGGTTGTTTTTCCCATTGAATATAGTATATTTCTTATGACGGCATATTGGTAGGATGGATTGTTGTCGATATTACTGTCCGACAAATGCTCCATCGCCGTTTTTGCACCCTGCATAACTTCCTCTATGTCTATTCCCGCTACAGCCATGGGAAGCAACCCTACAGGAGTCAGCACGGAATATCTTCCCCCAATATCATCAGGTACTACAAATGTTTCATAACCCTCTTTTTCTGCCAACTTTTTCAATGCACCGCTTTTTTTATCGGTGGTTGCGTATATCCTCCCCGCCCCTTCTTTTTTGCCATATTTTTTCTCTATACGTTCCCTCAAAATCCTGAATGCAATCGCCGTCTCCGTAGTCGTTCCTGATTTTGATATAACGTTTATACAGATGTCCTGATTATCATTGTCGATAATGTCCAGCAACTCCTTCAGGTAGGTGGAACTGACGTTATGGCCTGCAAAATATGTCTTGGGGCCGTTTCGTTTTTCCCTAGGCAATTCATTATAAAAATTATGGTTGAGCATTTCTATGGCCGCTCTTGCCCCCAGGTAAGACCCACCTATGCCCAATACCATAAAAACATCGCAGTTATTTCTTATTTTTTCCGCGGTATGCTTAATTTTTTCGAATTCCTCCGTGTTATATGTGGCGGGCAGGTTTACCCAGCCCGAGAACTCGCCGCCCTCCCCGGTTCCATCGTGAAGCATATTATGACACAAATTCACTCTTTCCTGTAAAGCAATTATTTCTTTCTCCCCTATAAAACCAAGGGATTTCGAATAATCAAATGTTACCCTGTCCATATTTCCGCCTCCTACTAAAACATAAGGGGACAGCAGACTGTGTAAAAAATGTCATCCTGAGCGAAGCGAAGGATCCCATTTAAGGATGAGATTCTTCAG
>JAAZJW010000279.1 GCA_012800145.1 Clostridiales bacterium
GCTCATATTGATCATGGTAAATCTACCCTGGCTGATAGGCTTATTGAATATACGGGTATAATTTCCCAGAGGGAAATGCAAAATCAGGTGTTAGATAACATGGATCTTGAAAAAGAACGCGGAATTACAATAAAATTACAAACAGTTCGTCTTGTTTATAAAGCTAAAAATGGAGAGGAATATTATTTAAATTTAATAGATACTCCGGGACATGTAGATTTTACATATGAAGTGTCCAGGAGTTTGGCGGCTTGTGAGGGGGCTATACTGATCGTGGATGCATCACAGGGTATAGAAGCTCAAACCCTAGCCAATGTATATTTGGCTTTGGAGCAGGACCTGGAAATAATACCGGTCATTAATAAAATTGATTTGCCCAGTGCCAGACCGGACGAAATAAAAAAGGAAATTGAAGATATTATCGGTCTGGATGCAAGTAAGGCACCCTTAGTTTCTGCAAAAGAAGGGCTGAATATTGAGGAGGTACTGGAATATATCGTGGAAGGAATTCCCCCTCCCACAGGGAATGAAAATGCACCACTGAAGGCACTAATATTCGATTCTTTCTATGACAGCTACAGAGGGGTTATAGCCTACATTCGGGTAATAGAAGGCAAGATTGAAAAGAGCATGAAAATAAAGATGATGGCTACCGATAAGGAGTTTGAAGTTGTGGAGGTGGGCATATTTTCACCGGAGCCACTCCGGACAGATTCCTTAAGGGCCGGCGATGTGGGCTATGTGGCTGCCAGTATCAAGGATGTCAGGCATTGTCGTGTGGGGGACACAATTACGGATGCATCAAATCCCACACCGGAACCATTACCGGGATACCGAAAGGTTAATCCGATGGTATATTGCGGCATATATCCGGCAGAAGGAGAAAAGTATGAAGACATAAAGGATGCCCTTGAAAAACTTCAGGTAAATGACGCCGCACTTATTTTTGAACCGGAAACCTCAGTTGCATTGGGTTTTGGTTTTAGATGTGGTTTTCTTGGATTACTCCATATGGAAATTGTTCAGGAAAGACTGGAAAGGGAGTTCGATTTAGATCTTATAACTACTGCACCGAGTGTTATATATAGAATTACCAGGACGGATGGGGAAGTTTTAATGATCCAAAACCCGGCAAATCTACCACCACAGCAAGAAATAAATTTTATGGAGGAGCCTGTTGTTGAAGCCACAATAATGGTTCCAAATATTTATGTGGGGGCCGTTATGGAATTGTGCCAAGAGCGCCGCGGGGAAATGAAGGACATGCAATATATTGATGAAAACAGAGTTAATCTTCATTATGAAATGCCGTTAAATGAAGTAATCTATGATTTTTTTGACTCACTGAAATCGAGAACAAGGGGTTATGGGTCCTTGGATTACGAATTTATAGGATACCGCCAATCTAATTTAGTTAAATTAGATATTTTAATAAACGGAGAACAGGTTGATGCACTGTCATTTATAGTGCATAATAGTAAGGCTTATGCACGGGGCAAAGCCATATGCGAAAGATTGAAAGATGAAATCCCGAGGCACCAGTTTGCCATACCAATCCAAGCGGCTATTGGAAACAAAATAATATCCCGTGAAACCATTAGGGCCCTTAGAAAAGACGTATTGGCTAAATGTTATGGCGGGGATATAACAAGGAAGAAGAAACTCTTGGAGAAGCAAAAAGAGGGCAAAAAACGTATGAGACAGGTAGGAAGCGTGGAGGTTCCACAGAAAGCGTTTATGTCTGTGCTCAAGTTGGACGACTAACTATAAACCGGTAATACATTTTTGCGGTGGGAGCAGACCGTTTGTTTGCTCATCAAAAATCTGACATCCTGCTTTCATACGGTAGGGGAGACCTTTGGTCTCCCGCTTATAGCTGCACATCAACAGACAAACTGATATTTGACTTTTAAGCAGTAGGGGCAGACCCGTCAGACTGTGTGAAAAAGCACCTTTCCCGCTTTTTGTCATTCTGAGTATAGCGAAGAATCTCGTTTTTAGGCCATTTGAGATCCTTCGCTTCGCTCAGGATGACATTTTTCACACAGTCTGCCGTGTGTCTGTCCTTTGTGCGTATATTCGAACATAAATTATAAATCGGCGGTGAAAAACATGGATACTATAGCCCTGTATATACACATTCCTTTTTGTCAAAAAAAATGCTACTATTGTGATTTTAATTCTTATAGTGGAAAACAACATTTAATCAAAGACTATGTGGAGGCACTAAAAAAGGAAGTATTAATGTATAAATCTGTTCTGAATAACTATAGAATAAGCACAATATTTTTCGGTGGGGGTACCCCCTCCATACTGGAAGGCGAACAAATAGCCGACATTATGGATACCATAAAAAAGCATTATGACATTGAAGATAATGCTGAAATTTCCATAGAGGCCAATCCGGGCACCTTGAATTACAGTAAATTGAAGGAATATTATAGTAAAGGAATCAATCGCTTGAGTATAGGACTACAAGCGTGTCAAAATACCTTATTAAAAACATTGGGCAGAATTCATAATTTTGAAGATTATTTGGAAAATCTGGAAGAGGCTAGAGAAATAGGATTTTACAATATAAATACGGACTTGATGTTTTCCTTACCGGGACAAAGTGAAAATGATTTAGTAAAATGTTTGGAGAAAATAGTACTTTTAGATATACCCCATATTTCCGCATATAGTTTAATAGTTGAAGAGGGCACTCCATTTAATGATTGGATAAGAGACAAAACAATTGTACTCCCCGATGAAGAAACACAGTTGGAGATGTATCATAGCGTAATTGAATATTTAAAGGAAAAAGGGTATGAACATTATGAAATATCTAATTTTGCAAGGCCGGGTTTTCAATGCAAACACAACATGGTGTATTGGCATAACAAACAGTATATAGGTTTGGGCGCGGGTTCTCATTCTTGTTTTAACAAAAAACGATTCAGCAATATAAATGGCATAGAGGAATATATAGGTTCAGTGAAAGGCGGGAAAATACCCTCAGAAAACAAGATAGCTCTTTCGACTAGAGATGAAATTAGTGAAACCATGTTTCTGGGTTTAAGAATGACAGAGGGGATTTCTGTTGAGGAATTTACCGAAAGATTCGCAGTTTCACCTTTTGAAATATACGATAAACAAATTAGAAAGTTTTCAGCACAGGGTTTGCTGGAATATGACGAAGCGAATATCAGGCTTACCCAAAAGGGTATCGATATTTCCAACGTTGTTTTTCAGGAATTATTACTGGACTAATATTTTTATGGTAATGTGGAACGGGTATGGGATAAATAAATAGAAACAAGCCGTGCACAGGTTGTAAAATCTTTTCATAAAAACTATTGACAAAAATAAGATGTAATGATATTTTATAGATATAATGATTAGCACTCGATAACATAGAGTGCTAACAACCCGAGGTGGTTCTATGTTGAATGAAAGAAAGCTGAAAATACTTCAGGCTATTATTCAGGATTATATTGAAACTGCGGCACCGGTTGGTTCAAGAACATTATCAAAAAGGTATAATTTCGGAATAAGTCCTGCAACTATTCGAAATGAAATGGCGGACCTTGAAGACCTGGGGTTTATTGTACAGCCCCATACCTCGGCAGGACGTGTTCCATCAGACAAAGGTTATAGGTTATATGTGGATCAGTTCATGCCTTTAAAAAAGATAAAGGCTGTTGAACTGGATTACTTAGTGCTGGATTTGCTTCAGGAAATCGGGGAAATCGAGCAGATATTGCAGTACAGTTTGAGGATATTATCACAACTGACTAATTATACTGCTATTGCTTTGGCACCACAGATAAAGGAAAGTAAACTAAAACATGTTCAACTGATACCTGTCGATAGCAGTCAGATGATAGTAGTAATAATTACTGATAACGGCATCATAAAAAAATCAGTGATTAAACCGAATTGTGAAATTGATGAAAATAGTGCTCAAATTATATCCAATTTTCTGAACAATGAACTCCATGGTTTATCTGTAAAAAATATTAAAACAGATTTAATCGAAACATTGAGTGGGGAGTTTGTATATCTTAGTGGTTTGATCGAAAGGATAATTTCTGAGGTGTTCCGATCCTTAGATGAGGTTAATAACATAGATATATTCTTAGACGGAGTTATGAATATGTTTAATTTTCCTGAGTATAATGACATTTTAAAAGCGAAATCATTTTTAAAATTACTAGAGGAAAAAGAACTGTTGAGTAATCTGATTACTTCCTTCGAAAATGAGGGTCTCAGCATTTCTATCGGTAGTGAAAACGTATATGAGGAAGTAAAGGATTGCAGTTTGGTTACTGCTACCTATAAAATAGACGATACAGTTTTAGGGTGGTTAAGTATCATAGGGCCCACGAGAATGGATTATTCCACTGTGGTGAGTGTAATGACCCAGATCAGTGAATTTATTAAAGAACTGTTAAACAATAAATATAAATAACAAGGGATAGGTAACAATGTGGGGTGATTATTGTTTTGCATTGCTACCTATTACCTATGTAATCGATTCGATTTCGTTGTTAATGTATTACACGATTACATAGACAAGGACAATTAATTAGGGCAGGTGAAAAATTATGGAAGAAGCAAGGAAGGAAACCGGGAATGAAGAATATGAAGAAGTCAGAATATCGGAAAAAGGGATTGAAACATCAGAAAAAGGAGAAATTACTACTGATAACGGCATAGAAACTACTACAAATGAAACAGAAAAAAATGGGGAATCTGTCGACAGCAATTTGGAAACTGTCACGGACAAAACAGAGGAATCAGAAGAAAAGTCTGTTACTTTGGAGGAAGAACTAACGGAAAAAACAGCCCAGTATGAAGAAATATTCAACCGATTCCAAAGATTGCAGGCGGATTTTGCAAATTATAAAAAACGTGTTGAAAAGGAGAAAAGCGAGATTTTCCTCTATGCCAACGAAAAAATTGGGCTTGATTTACTGAACATAATAGATAGTTTGGAGATGGCCATACATCCCCAAAATAAGCCCGACAATTCCAACGAGTTTGATTGTTTACTAGATGGTATCAATTTAGTATATAAACAATTGATAGATGTTTTGGCTAGGCATGGAATAGAGGAAATTGAGGCCTTAGGCAAACCTTTCGATATGAATTTTCATCACGCGGTAGTACAGGAAGAGGCAGAAGGTGAGCCCAATCATGTTATAGGAGTACTTCAAAAAGGCTATAAAATAAATGAAAGAGTACTGAGGCCGGCCATGGTCAAGGTGTCCAAATAGAAAATAAACAGGGTTTTAAATTTATATATGAGGAGGAAATGATAATATGGGAAAGGTTATAGGGATAGATTTAGGGACTACAAATTCATGTGTTGCGGTATTAGAAGGCGGAGAGCCGATTGTTATTACTAACAGCGAGGGTAACAGGATAACCCCATCTGTGGTGGCGTTTGGCAAGGATGGGGAAAGGATTGTAGGGGAACCTGCAAAAAGGCAGGCTGTGGTAAATCCTGATAAAACGATTATGTCGATTAAAACACGGATGGGTTCGGATTACAGGATAGATATCGACGGGAAAAGGTATACACCCCAGGATATCTCCGCAATGGTCCTCCAAAAATTAAAAACAGATGCGGAGGCTTATTTGGGAGAAACTGTAACAGACGCGGTGATTACCGTTCCTGCTTATTTTACGGATAGCCAAAGACAGGCAACCCAGGATGAAGGAAAAATTGCGGGATTAAATGTACAAAGGATTATAAATGAACCGACAGCCGCTTCTCTGGCTTATGGATTGGACAAAGTGGAGGAGCAACAAAAAATATTAGTATATGATTTAGGTGGAGGAACTTTCGATGTATCCATACTAGACCTTGGAGACGGTGTGTTCGAGGTATTATCGACCAATGGGAATAACCATTTAGGCGGGGACGATTTTGATAAAGAAATAATAGATTATGTTGCTGAGGAATTCAAAAGAAAAGAGGGCGTAGATCTGAGAGAGGATAGTATGTCTCTGCAAAGATTGGATGAAGCGGTGGAACAAGCGAAAAAAGAGCTCTCAAGTACTATGACTACGAACATTAATTTGCCATTCATCACTGCAACCAGTACGGGACCGAAGCATTTAAATATGGATCTGACCAGAGCAAAATTTGAGGAACTTATTTCACATTTGATAGAAAAGACCAAAAATCCCATACAGACAGCCATGAGTGATGCGGGTTTATCCTCCGATGATATAGATAAGGTAATTTTAGTCGGCGGTTCGACCAGGATTCCGGCGGTACAACAGCTTGTAAAAGATATTACGGGAAAGGATCCACATAAGGGGATTAATCCTGATGAATGTGTTGCATTGGGTGCAGCTATTCAGGCAGGTGTGCTTACGGGAGAGGTCAGAGACGTACTTTTGTTGGATGTAACCCCGTTATCATTGGGTATTGAAACATTGGGTGGGGTATCTACCAGATTGATAGAAAGAAATACAACGATACCTACAAGAAAAAGCCAAATTTTTTCTACTGCTGAAGATAATCAACCCGCGGTTGATATCCATGTGTTGCAGGGGGAAAGACAAATGGCAATCGACAATGTAACATTAGGAAGATTTAAACTGGATGGCATAGCACCTGCACCAAGGGGCATTCCTCAGATTGAGGTTGCCTTTGATATTGATGCCAACGGTATTGTAAACGTTTCTGCTAAAGATTTGGGAACAGGCAAAGAACAAAAAATAACAATAACAGCATCGACCAATCTAAGCGATGAAGAGATTGAAAGAAAAATTAAAGAAGCAGAGCAATTTGCAGAAGAGGACAGAAAACGCAGAGAGGCGATAGAAACAAAAAATCGGGCGGATAGTTTGATATATCAATCAGAAAAAACATTAAAAGAAATGGAAGGTAAGATAAGTCCTGAAGAAGAAGCAAAGGTAAAAACAGAAATAGAAAAGTTGAAAAAGGCAGTAGAAAGTGATAATGTAGAAAATATAAAGAAATCAATTGAAGACCTTAATGCTGCATTTGCACCAATAACACAAAAAATGTATGAGCAATCAGCACAGGCGCAACAGACCGGGGGGGAAACACAGGATGGTAGTGATGAACACAAAGAAAATGTAGTAGATGCGGAATATGAGGTTGTAGATGATGATGAACCCGCGGAGGGTTAAAACTGATAACAATTTACTGATAGAGGACACCTTAAGGTGTCCTCAAAATTAATAAAAATAGACAAATACTTGGACCCGGGATCTGACTTATATGTTTATATTTAGCAAGGTGGTGAAACAGTGGGCAAACGTGACTATTACGATGTTTTAGGTGTCAGTAGGGATGCAGGGGAACAAGACATAAAAAGGGCTTATCGCAAACTGGCCATGAAATACCATCCGGATAGAAATCCGGACGATAAGGAAGCGGAAGAAAAATTCAAAGAAGTAAATGAGGCCTATGAAATACTGAGCTCATCGGAGAAAAGACGAAGATATGATCAGTTTGGTCATGCAGGAGTGAGCGCAAATGGTGCCGGGGGTTTTGAAGGTTTTGGCGGGTTTGGTGGTTTTGGTGGCTTTGATGGTATGTTCGGTGATATATTTGATATGTTTGGCGGTGGATTTACATCGTCCAGGAGGAGTAGGGGACCACAAAAAGGTGCGGATTTACAGTACGGAATAACAATCACATTTGAGGAAGCGGCTTTTGGAACAGATAAAGAGATTGAATTTTACAGGAATGATACTTGCAATGTTTGTGAGGGTACAGGTGCAAAGCCCGGGACATCCACCAGCGTATGTGATAAATGTAATGGAACGGGGGAAATGCAAACCGTTACGAGGACCCCATTGGGCCAGATGATCAGAACAAGCGTATGTAACCAGTGCAGGGGGGAAGGTACGGTTATAGAAACCCCATGTAACAAGTGTGGTGGCAAGGGTAGAATTAAGAGACAAAGAAAACTTAAAGTAAAA
>JAAZJW010000280.1 GCA_012800145.1 Clostridiales bacterium
AAAACGAGATTCTTCGTTACACTCAGAAATTTGCACGTGTTACCCACACCACGATAAACGAAAGCATTATTGTAAAATATAGATCCTTCGCGGGTCAAGCTAATCCTGTTCGTCTCAGGATGACAACAATGTGGGGCTTTCATAGCAATGACAAAAAGCGAGAAAAGTGCTTTTTCACACAGTCTGCTTATTGCATTGGTTGCAAAAATACCTGTGCTTTTTAACGGAATGTTTTCATACCCTATTCATACAATTTGAAATTTTGACAGAGATCCCTTACCATTTGCGAAGCCTCGTCAACCTTTTTCGGGTCATCTATAATGGTACTTATAATTTCTGCAATTTTCACCATATCTTCTTCTTTCATTCCTCTCGTAGTAACTGCGGGAGTCCCGATACGGATACCGCTGGTTATAAATGGGCTCTGTGGGTCATACGGTATGGTGTTTTTATTGAGAGTAACCCCTACCCTATCCAGTAACTTTTCCGCATCCCTGCCCGTGATATTCTTGTTTCTCAAATCGACAAGCAACAAATGATTGTCCGTACCGCCTGAAATAAGGTCAAATCCCCTCTTTGACAGTTCTTCCCCCAGCTTTTTAGCATTTTTTATAATCTGTTGTTGATATTCCTTAAATTCCAGGGTTGAGGCCTCCTTAAATGAAACAGCTTTTGCAGCTATAATATGCATCAATGGACCGCCCTGTATTCCCGGGAATATTGCCTTATCAACAATGCTTGCATGTTTTTCCTTGCACAAAATTGCTCCGCCCCTAGGGCCCCTTAATGTTTTATGTGTCGTCGTGGTAACAAAATCCGCATATTCACAAGGATTTTGATGTAACCCCGCTACGATCAACCCCGCGATATGTGCCATATCTACCATAAGATATGCTCCGACTTCATCTGCAATTTCCCTAAATTTTTTAAAATCAATTTTTCTCGGATATACGGTAGCACCGGCTACAATAAGTTTTGGCTTAGCTTCGATAGCGATCTTTCTCACTTCGTCATAGTCAAGTAAATGGGTTTCTTTATCAACCCCATAAGCAACAAAATTATAGTATGTACCGGAAATGCTTACCGGACTACCATGGGTTAAATGCCCTCCTTGAGACAGATCCATTCCCATGGCCGTATCCCCGGGCTTCAGTATAGCAAAATATATCCCCATATTAGCGCTTGATCCCGAATGGGGCTGCACGTTAGCATGTTCGGCGTTAAATAACCTTTTAAGCCTTTCCCTCGCCAGATTTTCGGCAATGTCCACTATGTCACAGCCGCCATAATACCTTCTTCCGGGGTATCCTTCCGCATATTTATTTGTTAATTGGCTCCCCATGGCCTCCATTACCGCTTCTGAAACAAAGTTTTCGGATGCAATCAATTCAATGTTATTCCTCTGCCTTTGTGTCTCCTTCATGATTACGTCATAGATTTCCGGGTCGCCTGCCTTTAGCATGTCAAATTTCATTGGTTACTCTCCTTTCATTTTGCAGACGTGATTAATCACATATTTAATTATAGTTTTCTTGTAAGTGTTTTACAAGTAAAGTTTTTTTAACAAATGACAGATAAACAGGCTATAAACAGCCAATTTATCCGTCATTAGCAGTACTTTTTTGCCCGCATTTTATATTTTTGATCATATTTTATGCTTTGGTCTACATTCTACACCCTTACTCATATTTTATACCTTTAGCCACACTCTATGCCTTGGCCTATATTTTACTCGTGTAGGACACCCGTAATAACAGGCACGAATTTTCTGTCGGATCTTAATGATTTTTCTTTAAACCTGATGATAACAAAAGTCATAAAGGTTAATAAGAGACCGAATAAGGCCGAGCCGATATCCTTATATTCCACCATACCAATTTTACTCAGTACCGCACTGCCTATTAGTATTCCCCCAATGAGAGCAAATAACGGCAACATATATACGATGAAAGCTGCAGATAAAAAACTTTGGTGCTCCATATCTATTTCAACATGATCGCCTACCTTAGCGTCTACAGAATTAATTGCATCCACTTCTATATACGTATCATCCCTGCCTAATTTGCATGCTTTACAATCGCCACAAGCCGATTGCCTTTGCAACATCACTTTTGCTCTGTCTTTATTAATAGATATAATAATTCCGTTCTGTTTCATTTTTTCACTCCTTCCTTCTAGAGGCCGGAAATCCAAGCTATTAGCCGAACAGGCAGTATACCGGTGTATCAGATTAAAATCAGATACCGACCTGCCAATCCATAAATTTAACTTATTCAGGTTTCCGGTGCTCCAAATCGTATGCTAGAGGCCGGAAGCCGGGGTGCCGGGGTGCCGAATCAAGTCATAAACCACCTCGGAGGCCATAATTAATCCGGCAACAGAAGGTACAAAGGGCACACTGCCCAGAACCCGATATCCTGTATCGCAGGTTCCGGCCCTATCGGGACTTGATGTCGTTCCCGCTTTTCTGTCATCTTTATAATGTGAAGTTACCCCCATACCCTTATCACTTTGTAGCACTTTCCCCGTTTCCTTGTTGCATTCCTTTGAATATACCACTTTTAAATTTTTAATCCCTCTTTTTTTCAACTGTTTGCGCATTATTTTTGCTAAGGGACAGTTGGATGTCTTATAAATATCATCTACTTCCAGTCTTGTGGGATCCAATTTGTTCCCCGCACCCATTGCACTTATAATTGGAATGTTACGTTTTTTACATCTTTCAATCAGGTCTAATTTTGAGTCAACCATGTCAATTGCATCTATTACATAATCATAACCGTCAGACAACAACTTTTCCGCACTCTCACTATTATAGTATTCTTTATATATAATTACTTCTGCTTTCGGATTGATATCCAAAATACGCGCTTTCATTGTTTCTACCTTTGACTTGCCTACGGTGCTGTGTAATGCATGTATTTGCCTGTTAATGTTAGTCAAACATATATCATCGCCATCTATTAACACAATCCTGTATACACCGCTCCTTGCCAATGCTTCCGCCGTAAAGGAGCCTACTCCTCCTATTCCGAATATTGCTACTGTACTATTTTTTAATTTTTTGAGCCCTTCGGTCCCAATCAGTAATTCTGTCCTTGAAAAAGGATGCAGCATCATCTTTTGTCTCCTTTGAATTTACCTTCCCCGGGCAGATGAATTATCCGCCCTTGCCATATGAGAAGATACATCAGCCCTGTCAGACTGTGTAAAAATTGTCATTCCGGGTTTCAGTTTCTTATCATTCTGAGACAGGCAGTATATATGGTGCTTACGAAGAATCTCGCTTTTGGGGATCCTTCGCGGGTCGGATTTATTCTGTACGTCTCAGGATGACAATAAGTAAGAAAAGTACTTTTTGTCATTCTGAGTGTAACGAAGAATCTCGTTTTTAGGCCATTTGAGATCCTTCGCTTCGCTCAGGATGACATTTTTCACACAGTCTGCCGTCGTCCCTTCAGCCGGGACCAATTCAAATTATAATCAATTTTTCCACTATGTCAACTATGTCGGAATTAAATAATTTATTCTTTAATTTGCACCTTTATATTTAATTCTTTTAACTGTTCCTCATCCGCGGGGGTCGGGGCGTTTGTCATTGGGCAGGTAGTATTTTGGGTTTTAGGAAAGGCTATTACTTGTCTGATATTATCTTCCCCGGCCAGGATCATCACCAGCCTGTCCAATCCGTAAGCAATTCCACCATGAGGGGGCGTCCCGTATTTAAATGCATCCAATAGGAACCCGAATTTTTCCTGCGCTTCTTCCTCACTAAAACCCAGTGCCTTAAACATCTTTTGCTGAAGTTCGGGTGTATGAATTCTTATGCTTCCTCCCCCGATTTCGTGACCGTTCAGCACAATATCATAGGCCTTGGCTCTGACCTTTTCCGGATTTGATTCCATAATTTCGATATCCTCGTCCATAGGTGAAGTAAAAGGATGATGCTTGGCTACATAACGGTTTTCTTCCTCATCATATTCAAATAGCGGAAAGTCCGTAACCCAAACCAATTTGAATTCATCCTTATCAAGTAAGTCCAGCTTTTTTGCAATTTCTGTTCTCAAATGTCCCAATGAATCATATACTACCCGTGCCTTATCAGCAACAAATAACATCAGGTCTCCGCTTATGGCATCCATGGCCTCCAATATAGGTTTCATTTCTTCATCTGTAAAAAATTTAG
>JAAZJW010000281.1 GCA_012800145.1 Clostridiales bacterium
AGATGAATCGCTTTTGAAATTTTGCCATGGTTCCCAGTGACCTGAAAATAAAAAACCGCAGAAATTGCGCGCTGTTTGCGACGGCGTTTTTTGCCTAGTCCCTGAGGGGAGTGTAGCGAGTTCGCGAATTTCCGGTTTTTTATTTGAAGGGAACTGTTGGAACCATCAAAATTTCAAACCGCGATGAGAATTGTAATATATAAATATTTTAAGCAAGTCTATGTTGCGTATTTAGTGTTTGCCTACTTATTATCCAAGGGTAGACACACGGGTCTACCCCTACCTTTGTACTGGCCAACTGAACCCTGACCAACTGACCAACCGAACATTGTCAGACAATTGTTCAGCACCATAAATTATATTCAACTATTATATTAGTATTGACTTTAATAATGTTAAAGTATATAATTAATATTATTAAAGGAGGTCGGGATATGGCCATAGAAATAGTTCCGGACTGGATGGTCAACCTAGAAGATGAAGATGTTACCTTCATTAAAAAATTCATATTAGCATCAGGCTCATTAAAAGAGATTGCAAAGGAATACGGCGTAACTTATCCAACTGTAAGGCTCAGATTGGATAAAATTATCCAGAAAATTAGCGTTGAAGAAAAAATTGATGAGGATCCCTATATTGCAATCATCAAAAGACTTGCAATCGATGAAAAAATTGATTTTGATACTGCAAAAATACTGATCAACGAATACAGAAAGACCATGAAGGGGGTTGAATAATAATGTTGGCTGTTTCTACATTGAATATTTCCATATTTCTGATTGTAATGCTTGCAATAATATCAGGATTAATTTACTTGCAACTGCGGTTATCAAGAAGCGGGAATAAATATGTCGGCCTTGTTTTGCCTGTTATATTTTTCTTGTTATCACTTATCGTTGTCCTTGGCCAGGTTGCATATTTTGAAACAAAGGTTATGATTAATGGTGTGGTAACAGAGCAAAATGTTGTAAGGAACGTTGGAGTGGAAAATTATATCGCATTAATTTTTCCTTTTTTGATTTTCAATATACCGACTATTGTTTTAACGGCTATTTATTTAGGGGAAAGGTCAAGGATCAGCACAAAAAAGGCAATAGATAGAATGAAAATTGAGGACATATAATTTGTGAAGCAATGGGAACAGTTATTTTTGCCCCACGGACGTTTTGGAGCAACGGGGATATCAGAATGCGAGGAAATATATCGAATGAAATGTTATTAGTGGCACATAAAGTGTGTCAAACGAAACGTCCCCTTGGCACATCCCCTTGGCACAAAACGTCCCCTTGGCACACGCTTATCACTGTCGAAAGGAAGATACAAATGAGATTATTTATAGCTATTAACTTTGGGGAAAAACTGAAGAATTCGATTCAGAATATAATAAAGGATATTAAAAAATATTCCCGAAAAGGCAGGTTTGTTAAAAATGAACATATGCATCTTACCCTGGAATTTCTCGGGGAAATTCCCGCAGGGGAGGTGGCCCTAATAGAGGAGGCCATGGAACAGGTATCATGTCGGTCATTTGCCCTGGAACTATCTGAAATTGGACGTTTCAAGAGAAGGGGAGGGGATATTTATTGGATTGGTCTCAGAAAAAATCAATCCCTATTCAAAATGCAGAAAGAACTCCACAATTTGTTGTTGGAAGGGGGATTTGAACTGGAAAGCAGAAAATATAATCCACATTTGACCATTGGAAGAAGGGTTGTGATGGATGACACCTTTGATCCTGACAAATACATAGAGCAACTCAGGGGATTAAATATTACCGTCGATAAAATAGATTTGATGAAATCGGAACACATAGATGGCAAGTTAAAACACACTGTTATTTTTTCCAGAGCGTTTCATTAAGAAGGACATAAGGGGATGCAACAGACTGTGTGAAAAATGTCATCCTAAGCGAAGCGAAGGATCTCAAATGGCCTAAAAACGAG